>JAJDXU010000185.1 GCA_022823105.1 Dehalococcoidia bacterium | reverse complement strand
AGGGTGACGCCGCCGGCATCTTTGGTGCCGTCCGCTTCGCTGCCGGTCAGTACATCGAGGCTGTCCCCCTCCTGGGCGCCGAGTTCCGTTTTGTAGTTCCCGGCCGACCATAAGTTTTTATCGGGGTTTTTGGGGTCATCGCCATCAACATCAAGGAAATAGTGGTAGTTGTCGGCGATTTTCTCACCGTTGAGCCAATAGATCGGGATGCCCAATGAGATGTTGCTCGTTGAGCCGTCGGTGTACGCCGAACCGTCGTGCAGACCGGTGACCTCGCGCGCGTCACATTCGGAAGTGGAGCCGAGCACGTTGAACGTATTGGCGTAATCCCGAATGCTGGCGTGTCCGCTCTGCGCCGCGTTCCGCACGAAGACGTTGTAGGTGTCGATGCTGGCGGCACTGGCGTCCCGGGCGCCGCTGGTCACGAACAGCAGGCGGAACTGGTCGCCGGTGGTCAGCCCCGCCGGTTTCAGCGGCCAATCGCCGGGAACAACCACAGTGGTGTCTTTTTTCACGATCCGCACCGTCGCGGACCTTTTGGCCGGTTCCGGCACGAAATCTTCCGCCCCCAGAGACAGCGTGAACTCCTCCGTTGTCTCGTTATCGCAGTCATCGGCAATGGAGATGTCAACGAAAACGGTGGTCTCGCCGCTGCGCAGGGTGGCGGTCCAGGGAGCGCCGGACCAGTCATCGGATGTGGCGGTGCCCGGCTTCGGGGTGACCGTTACGATCACGTCGGACGCGGGCGCGCGGGATGCCGTCAGCATCACCCTCACTGTTTCGCCCTCATTAGCGTCGTAACTGACCTGGTCGAAGCCGATAGTCGGCAGCGCCCCCACCTGGAACACGCCGGACAGGCCGATGTACACGTTGTTCTGGCCCTGGGGAATGTCGCCCTGGTCGATGGGGTTCTGGTCTGGGTCACCGCCGCCCCAGCGGGTCTGACCACTACTGTTTGCCAACGCCCGGTTGGGCTTCTTCGTGCCGGCGGTGGCGTGGATCGTACCGGTCTGAGTGCCGGTGTTGGGTCCCCGGGTGTTGGTTGAGGCGTTGCCGTTGGCATTACGATGGGCGCCGTGGCTGTTGTCGTCCCAAGTGCCGTCCCAAAAGTCGTTGTAGTCGTCGGCAATCTTGGGGCCGTTCAGCCAGTAGATGGCGTGCGAGAAGGGCGTGTGGCTGGGTTCATTGTTGACTTTGATGCCGGTGGCAGTGTGCCAGGCAGCATCGACGTTCGTCGTGCTGCCCACGACACGGAAGGTTGGCGCATAATCGCGGATATCCGCGCGGCCGGTGCTCGCCCCGCTGATACGGTTGCGCACGAAGGTGTCGTAGTCGCTGATGTTAGAGGCTCTGGCGTCACGCTCGTTCTCGGTCTTGAACAGCAGGCGGAACTGGTCTCCGTCGTTCAGGCCGCCGGGCTTGAGGCTCCAGTTATTCGGCACGTAGCTGACGTTCACGATCTGGACGGTCGCCGTGGCCTTGGTACCCAGCGTGAACCCCGACGGCGGCGCGGCGACGGTGATCGTGAAGGTCTCGTGGTCCTCGATGACCTCGTCCGGGGGGATAAGGATGTTGAAGGTATGGCTGGTCTGGCCAGCGGGCACCGTGACCGAATGGGGTCCGGCGGTGAAGTCAGAGCCGGCGGTAGCGCTGACGGCGGTGGTGGTGATGGAGAAAGTGGCCGAATCCGACGAAGCCGAAGCTAGCGTCAGCGTCAGGGATAAGTTCCTGCCTTCGAGGACGTTGTAGTCGGCGCGTTCGAACTCAACGGTGATGGGGTCCTGGGCGCTGGCCCCGGGAACCTGCTGCAGGAACAGGAGCATCGCCAGGGCCAAGACCCAGACCCTTCCCGGCTTGATACGCCGGAAAGGATTCCATGTCCGTGTCGCTCCCAATAATGCTCCCATGATCTATATGGCCGGCTCGATATAGCTTCCTGAATGTCAACAGGCTTGCTTGAATACCCGCCCCACGACACCCGTCCGACCGTCGGATATTTTGCGAATCGGCGCAACTCGCAATCTAGAGTAATAGCAAGGCCCGCCACCGTGCTTTAGTAAACGTTTTCAAATTTCAATCAATTTCGGCCGCCGGCGGGCCGTTTGCCGGAGGTGATGTTGTCAAATTCTGGAGGCCGGTCTCCGGAGGCATTGTTAGGGTCCTGCGAAATTCATCCCGGCCGCGGGGTCGCCACAGCGGGTCGAAGCATCGGCGCCGGCGCGCCTGCCGTTCCATGGTAGGGAGACGTAGGCTCCGTCCGTGTTCGGGATAATCGTCCTGTCGTGCATGTCCGCCATACCATGGAGGAAGATACGTTCCGGCGCGGCATGAGACAGCTGCGGGGCAATGCTACATTGGAGCAGTTGACCAGCTCCGGCTACTGCCGTTAAGTCTGCCTCCGGCGCGCCGGATGTGCAGCCGCGCTGGTGCTGATGGTAGAATTACCCGGCGTCTGCCTGGGCGCTTCAATCCGGTCAACTGGGCGGCTGGAGGCAATTATCCGATGGACGCCCCGATCCGGGGTCTTGGGAGGTTCGCGTTCATGACCGATCCGTACGTCATGGGCTACTCGGAGGCGCTGCTGCGGATCATGCGCGCTCGGAGCGCCGCAGACTGGTGTCGCTACCTGATGCCGCACCTGAAGCCCGGGCTTCGGGCGCTGGACGTGGGCTGCGGACCGGGCTCCATATCGGTGGGACTGGCCCAGGCGATAGCGCCGGGCGAGTTGCGCGGCATCGACGTCGCGCCGTCGCAGGTGGAAGAGGCCGCCCGGGCGGCGGCGGAGCGCGGGCTGCGCAACGCCGAGTTCAGCGTCGCCGACGCGGCGGCTCTGCCCTTTGAGGACGGCCGGTTCGATATCGTCCATTGCAGCGACACCCTGGCCTTCATTCCCGACGTTGGAGCCGCCCTGAATGAAATGAAGCGGGTGCTGAAGCCCGGCGGCGTCCTGGGCTGC
>JAJDXU010000364.1 GCA_022823105.1 Dehalococcoidia bacterium | reverse complement strand
CTGATCTCGCCCTTTGCGATCTACGGGTACGACGCCAGCTACGCGCTGGAGGTGTACGCGCAGCACCCGACCAAGTTCGGGCTGGTGCGGCCCTTTGATCCCAACTCGGAGACCATCGACGCGGACGTGGAGCAGTGGACGTCCACGCCGGGCGTGGTGGGCTGCCGGATCATGCTGGCGAACAACGACTACGAGGCTGACCATCCGGGACTGAACGCCATCCTGGCGGCCGGCGGTCGGGCCGGCGTGCCGGTGAACATAATGGCGGCGGGAAAGCTGCCGCTGCTGCGTCAGTTGGCCCAGCAGAACCCCGGCACGCAGATCATCATCGACCACCTGGGCATCGCGCAGCCGTTCAATCCGCCGCCGCCGGACGAGCCCTTCGCGGACCTGCCCAACGTGCTGTCGTGCGCGGAGCTGGACAACGTGGTGATCAAGATCTCGGGGGCGGGCACGCTGTCTCACGCTGGGTTCCCGTATCCGGACATCTGGGAGCCGCTGCACCGCATCTTCGACGCGTTTGGGCTGGACCGGTGCCTGTGGGGGACGGACTGGACGCGGGCGGTGGAACTGCTGACCTATGAGCAGGGCGTGGAGGCGTTCCGGTTGACTGACACGCTGTCGGACTCGGACCGGGAGATCCTGATGGGCGGCACGCTGGCGAACGTCTACAAGTGGACGCCGGGGGAGTAGGGGAGGCGCATTCTTCGACGGGCTCAGTTCGACAGGCTCAGGATGAGCGGAGTATCGGGGGCGGCCGGTGGGTCGCCCCTGGATTTGGTCGGATGGCATCATGACGCGGAGCGGCCGGTGGGTCGCCCGTGTTTTTGCGTTGGGACAATCCACGGTTGTCTTTTCGTCGTAATCAGGTCTGCGGATCAGTGGAATTTGCGGCGTTATGTATTGCAACATAAGGACATTGGAAATTGCCAGTTTGACGGTCCTGATGGACGGCTGCTCACGATAGAGGAGCGAGATTCAACATGTCCCCGATGATTGAACGGGTTCTCACCAAATGCACCCTGGTCGCCGTGCTGGCGGCGGTAGCCCTGTTTGCGGTGGGCTGTTTCGGGGGCGACGACGATGACCAGGCTGAACAGCCGGACACGGATGCCACCATCGTGGCGGCCGCGGTGAAGACGATCCTCGAGGCGACGGCGGAAGCCCAGGCGAGAGAGGTCCCAACGGATACGCCGGCTCCCACCGCAACGCCGGAGCCGCCCCCGACGCCGACCGCGGTCCCGATGCTGGCACCGACTCCGGAGCCGCCCGGGGCAGCCGCGCCGTCCGCATCCGATGGCAGTGATCCGGGCAGGAACGATGCGCTGGCTCCGCTGCCGGTGCATGACCCGGGAGCGTTGATGGGCGAGCTATCGGACAGCGAGCGGGCGTGCCTGGCGCAGAACACGTCTCTGCCCCCCGACCGCATGCAGCAGTTGGTGATGTCTCCGG
Organism: Dehalococcoidia bacterium; assembly: GCA_022823105.1. GTDB lineage: Bacteria > Chloroflexota > Dehalococcoidia > Lucifugimonadales > UBA3495 > Bin87. The sequence goes on along the minus strand of JAJDXU010000364.1, from coordinate 1,253 downwards.
AGTTGGCGACGCCCGACGAGCGGGAAGCGTTCCTGGGGTGCCTGGAGCACGAGACGGAGTTGCGTCTGCTGTTGACGGCGGTGCTGGAATCCACCGGTCCGTTGAGCGTTGAGTCCTCGGCCTGCCTGCGTGACAGCTATGCAGACGTTGACCTGGAGGAGTTGCTGGGAGGCATAGTGCCCGATCCGGGCAACGATATGGCGGCGCAGCAGGCGATGGCCCGGGGTATGGTGATGTTCTTTGTGTCGCTGTCGTGCCTGAACGAGGAGGAGTTCGCGCTGGCCGGTCAGGCGATGGGCATCGCTCCGGGTGAGTACGAGGGATTCCAGTGCGTGCTGGATGCGGCCGGCGGACAGGAGGGACTGGTGGTCTGGTTGAGTCCCGGCGCGGAGTTCCCGGCGGAGCTGTTCCAGGCGGCGATCAACTGCGGCCTGCAGATGGGAGCGGGACCGCCGCCGCCGGGTTAGGAGTGGAGGTCCGGTCCATCCAACCGTTGTGTCGAAAGCCCATCTCAATAGGTGGGCTTTCGTAGTAGTCAGCCGCTCCGGCAAGCGCGTGGCCTGGACTGCGATACGGACGACCTCGATGGGTTCTTGTAGCCATCGGGGTGGTTTGATTGGCTCCCGCATTGGCGAAACGTCCGGCCCGATACCTATCGGGCGTGTAGGTTTTATCGTCCGTTTTGGTTGAATTGGGAACTGGACGTGCGATCACAGGCGACTGGCCCGGTCGCGATCCGTTAACCGCGATGGTGACTCTCGGCGGAATTCGTTCCCCCATTTTGACATAACCCCGCGATTGCTCTAACGTTGCGATCTATTGAAGGGATTATGCCAGTAAGGGAGTTCATAATGATGTCGTCTATGGTTCGTAGTTTGGTTATATTAGTTGTCGCCGTAGTGGTAGTGGGAAGTTCAAGTGCGGCGGTCGCGCATGCGGTGGGGAAGCCGGCCGAGTCCGAGCCGGGTGTGGGCTCGCCAGGGGTTTCGGCACAGGGAGCCACTCTTCTGGCTGCCGAGTCGCCTTTGGACCGGGCTGCTTCGGCGGCGCTGTACGACGCCACGGGCGGCGCTGCTCAGGTGGTGGCACAGAGCGGAGTCCCTCCGGCAACCGACATCATGGTCCGGAAGGGCAGTCAGCCTGGAGAGGTGGTCATTTCGTGGGACGCGGTGGCGCAGGCCACGTACTATCGGATCGGCTACGTCAACATGGAGGTCGATTACCATTTCGCCAAGGCCAGTTGCACGGGCGAA
>JAJDXU010000272.1 GCA_022823105.1 Dehalococcoidia bacterium | reverse complement strand
ATTCGGCAATACGACATGGCTTCGATGGGATTCGGTTCCGCCGAATCGATTCACCTGATGGTCGAAGCGAAAAAGATGGCATTCGCGGACCGCGAAGCCTACGTCGCCGACCCCGACTACATCGACGTTCCGGTTGCAGGTATGCTGTCGGAGGAGTATGCGCGCGAGCGGGCGCGGCTTATCGACCGCCACCGGGCATCAGCGCGCATGGAGGCGGGCGACCCGTGGCGGCACCAACCGGAGCGCCGCGTCGCTACGCCGGCCGGAGTTGGTCGTCGCGGACCTCGTTCGGAGGAGGAGGATACGACGTGCTTCGTCGTGGCCGACCGGGCCGGCAACGCTGTATGCCAACTCCAGAGCATCCAGAGCGGATGGGGATCGTCGCTGGTCGCCGGCAACACCGGCGTGCTCCTCAACAACCGGATGACCTACTGGCACCTGGACCCGGACCACGTTGACTGCCTGCAGCCGGGCAAGCGCGTTCGCCACACCATGAATCCGGTCATGGTGTTCCGTAAAGGCGCGTCGAACGGCAGCGGCGGTGCGAACCGTCTTACGTACGTCCTGGGGACTCCGGGCGCCGACTGCCAGGTGCAGAGCAACATGCAGATCATCACCAACCTCATCGACTACGGCATGACCGTGCAGGAAGCGGTTGAAGCGCCCCGGTGGAAGCACGTGGGAGATGGCACCGAGTCGACCATTCCCCACACCGCCGAGGATCAACTTCTGATGGAGAGCCGTTTCGACTCGGCCACCATGAGGCAGTTGCGAGCCATGGGCCACCCCGTGCATGAGCTTGGCGCGTGGGACGGGGTCACGGGGCGCGAAATGGCCCTGTACATCGACTCCGACACCGGAGCCCTGCACGGCGCCGCCGACCCCCGCTACGACGGCTACGCCATCGGCTACTGACCGTAATTTAACGCCAACTGAAAGCCCCCCGCCGTTTCCGGCGGAGGGCTTTCCGATTTCCGCTCGGTTTGCGAATGGGCCGGCGCCTAGTGCTCCACCAACCCCTCTTCCACCAGCGCCCCGATTGCGCCGTCGAATGCCTCGATGGTGAAGTCGATGTCCGTCTCCGTGTGCGTCCCGGATAGCACGCCGCTGGTGCGGGACATCAGGTCCACGCCTCGCACCTGGAGAGCCTGTCGGAAGGCACGCTGGATTTGCGCGGACTGGTTCTTCAGGCTGGAGGCATCCAGCCCGTCGATGCTGCGCGCGCCGAAGTACAGATGGAATGTCGATGCTTCGCCGTACACCGCAGCGTTGATCTCACGCCGCTCCACCACCTCGCGGAACCCGACGCGGAGCCGCTCGGCCATCAGGTCGGCCTGGGCGTTGTACTCGCCGGTCGCGACCAGGCGCAGCGCGGCGTTGCCCGATGCGGCGGCATAGGGGTTGGCGTTGAACGTCCCGCCGTGCAGCACACGCTCATAGCGGTCGTGATGGCTGTCACCCGTCTGGTGCATCACGGCCATGAACTCATCGCGGCCGCCAACGGCGCCGCCGGGCAGTCCTCCGGTAACAATCTTGGCCATGGTGCACAGATCCGGATCGACACCCAAACGTTCCTGCGCGCCGCCCGGCGCCCAGCGGAACCCGGTGATCACCTCGTCAAGAATCATGACCACGCCGTGTTGCCGGGTCAGGCTGCGCACGCCGTCCAGGAAACCCTCGGGCAACGGCACCGTGCCGTAGGATGCGCCGGACGCCTCGGTGATCACGCCGGCGATGTTGTCGTCGTTGGCCAGGGCGTTCGCCAGCGCCGTCAGATCGGTGGGCAGCACGATGACCGAGTCGATCGTCCCCTGCGGGATTCCGATGGACGCCGGCACGTCGAACGGCGGCAGGTTGCCGGGCATCACGTAGTCGTGCCATCCGTGGTAGTGCGACTCCCACCGGATGATTTTCTCCTTGCCGGTGTAGGCGCGGGCCACGCGCATGGCCAACATGGTCGCCTCCGCGCCGGAGCCCACGAAGCGCACTTTGTCCACACACGGCATCAGCGTGCAGACACGTTCGCCCCACTCCAGCATCGACTCGGTGGGCGCGCCGAAATGCGACCCGGCGTCCAGAACTCCCGAAAGCGCGGCCACTACCTCCGGATGCGCGTGCCCCAGCAGCAATGACGCCGAGCCCATGCCGTAGTCCACGTACTCGTTGCCGTCGATGTCCCACTTGCGAGGGCCGCTGCCGCGAGCGATCACTATCGGGAACGGGTCTGACGTGTAGCCGTCGTGTCCGGGGCTGCCGGACGGAAACCGGGCCTGGTAGCTGGGTTGCAATTCCCGCGAACGGGGATTCATGCGGATGTATTGTTCCTGGATGGATTCAGCCATGTTGATCGCTCCTTAGACTAAAGCGTAGGCGACGAAGGGTTGGCCCTTCGCCGCCATGATACCACTTGCGGTATTCAGCGAGTCAGCCTCTGCCGCGGCGCAATTCTTCCTCTAATTCCCGCACACGTTCCGAGCCGGCGTCCCGTTCGGCTTTGGCTTCGGTGAGGTCGGGCATGTAATCATCCGTTGCCGGATCCCAGAACCGCAGAATGCTACCGAGGTTCAGTTATCCGCCGCTTCGACCGCCTCCGGCTGCTCCAGCACTGCCCCGAAGGCCTCGCGCAGGCTGGCGCAGGACGCCTCTATTGCCTGACGACCCTTGTCGATCACGTGGGGCAACCCGAAAAAGCCATGTATAACGCCGTCGTACCGGATCAGCCTGGTGGGCACGCCGGCCTCCTCCAGCGCGGCCGCGTAGACCTCGCCCTCGTCGCGCAGAGGGTCGAACTCCGCCGTGATCACCAAAGCCGGGGGCAGGTCATTCGAGAGCCTGGCACGCAGCGGCGACGCGAAAATATTGTAGCCCGACAGGTCCGTGTTGTTCACATAATGGTCCCAGAACCAGCGCATGCTGGCCGTCTCCAGGAACATGCCCTGTCCGTTCACCGAGTACGAGCGGGTATCGTAGGCGTAGTCCACTGCCGGATACACCAGCAACTGGAACGCCAGGTGATGGGGGAAGTCATCCTGCGCCAGCGACACGGCGGCCGCCAGGTTTCCGCCCGCGCTGTCGCCGCCCACGGCGATGGCGTCCGGCCGGCTGCCCAGCGCTTCCGCGTTGGCCATCGCCCACATCGTCGCGGAAAGGCAGTCCTCAAAGGGTGTTGGGAACTTGTACTCGGGCGCCAACCGGTAATCCACAGACACGACCACGCAGTTTGCCCCCACGCACAATTCCCGCGCCGTGGCGTCGGCGGTTTCAACGTTGCCGATGACCCAGCCGCCACCGTGGTACCAAACGAGGATGCCCCACGGTCCCGCCGTCGCCGGCGTGTAGATGCGGATAGGCACCTCGCCCGGCTCCTTGCCGTCTACGTTCATGATGACCCGGTCCTCGACATTGCCCACGGCGGGACCCTCGGGACGCGGCCGGCTGTTCATCACCTCACGGCACTCGTCGACGTCCATCTCCTGGAACGACTTTATGCCGAGCCCTTCGAATACCTCCAGCACGTGCGCGGCCTGCGGGTCAAGCAGCTTGCGCATGGCGGCCGGGTCGCCCTCGTGCTGGTGGAAATACTCCTCCGTCATGTCGTCCACTGCTCCGCGCAGGAACGCGCAGGCATCATCCATAGCGTCGCGGGCGGTGTCCATCGCGCCGGCCATGCTGAAGAACCCGTGGATCATTCCGTCGTAGCGGTTCACGGTTGCGGGAACCCCCAGCGCGTTGAGGTGGCGACCATAGGCCTCGCCCTCGTCGCGCAGCGGGTCATATTCGGCCGTAATCACCAACGCCTGGGCCATGCTTTCGAGGCCCTCAAAGTCGGCAGCCAACTGCATGGGCGCAGCCTGCGGGTCGC
>JAJDXU010000286.1 GCA_022823105.1 Dehalococcoidia bacterium | reverse complement strand
GCCATGATCGCCGACGACGCCACCGACTTCATCACGGCCATGCAACAGGGCAGGAGCGACTCCGTCTGAACCCAGTGCGAACTTTCCAGCGACGGACGGCGTCATGCCGGAAATCCCAGCGCCAAACTCCGGAGCTGTCAGTTCCACCCCGCTGACGGCCGCACAGGCCCCGTATTCACCTGAAGGACTGCGCGCAAGTACCCGAAAGGCCGCAGAACGCGGCTGAGGGCCGTTTCCGGCGGAAACTGAGGCATCCCAAGAGCACACTGCAAACTGCGCCAAGCACCGTCCGGAGCGCGGTACACTCGGAGCTCAGCTACACTACGTGTTGTGCCACTTGCACGGCGACGACCGTCAGGCCGCGACAGAACCCTCCGAAAACAAGTCCCAGTCCTCATCGTCATCTTCCACATCCCAGATTTCAGACGGGGCTACGTAATCCTGTGGGACCTCAGACGAAGGACCATCGGCCTGTTCGTCCGCGGTCTTCCAAGTTGCACTCTCGTCGCCGTCCTGCGAATCCTGCTGTTCCGGTTCTTCAAACGGAGGCAGGATCGACACCAATCCCAAGCGTTCCAACACCGGCGCGTAAAACTCTCGCCACGGGGCGTTGCCACACCAGTAGGCAGCGGTGTGCTCGATGAGTTCAGCAGGGCCCCTCCACCCACCCCAAAGCCCACGGTCCCAGTAAGGGAGGTCCCCGCCCTCGCAAACCGCCAAACGCAACGCCGGCAACCCAGCGTCACGAAACTCCGACGACGACATCCAAAGCGCGGCGTACCTGCAGGCTGTCTGCTCGTGCAGGGCGTACCACTTGCTGTAGGCCTCGCTCTCTCGAGCGACGACCGGACCCTGCTCTATCGGAATGTCAATCCATGCCAAGCTGAGATCATCGAGGTCCAGGGCTACTAACAACGGCATGACGGGCCGTTTCGCCGCCTCTTCCGGAACCTCAGCCTCGTCTGGCTCGTAGATCTCCGCCACGCCCAAGACGTAAGCCGAAGGTTGCTCGTCCGGCTCCGGCCAGTCGCCCTGGAACACCAACGTGCGTTTCCTCGAAAGTTCGGCGCGTTCGAGGTGGTTTAGGTCGTCAGGGTCTTCGACCACCTCGCCATCGGGATCGACCCAGATCGTCCGCTTCAAGGGGACCAACTCAGCGAACGCCTCACCGTCCAAGGTTGCGATCTCCACCGTCGCAACCAGACCAAGGCGTCCGGCGTGCCTTACGACCAGCTTTCGCTTCCGTTCGGCCATCACTCCAGCGTAGACCAACACGGCTTCCCACTCGTCTGCGATCCCCGGGCGAATGACGGAGACTCGATTGACCGCCAACCTGCCTGAATGACAGGACAGGCTTGTGTAGTGCCGAGCTTGCCCGGGATTGTCGAATCCCGTGACCTTCACGATGGTTTGGTCACCCGTTCCCGCAACGCCGGCTAAGAACCGGGCCACGATCTTCATCACCCGGTAGTGGAGGCAATTTATGCACAGGTCACAAGATAGTGGGATCCACGCGCTCTTTCCACCGGGCACTTTGTACTCGTGGATTGCGTCGCCGAAGTTCAGGCAACGTAGGTGGGTCGGCCTGGAGGGAATTCTAAAAGTCCAGATTTCCTCCATCCGAAACCCTTTACTTTGGTTAGCATGGAGGTAATCCCCACTTTCTTCCTCTCCATTGCCGGTCGGTGCCCCCGCCGCCCCGGGCGCGTGCGCGTCATCACCGCCACGACGCGTGCTGTTGCTATAATCATCGTGCATGACAGTCTCCTCCTCTGGGTGCACTGGCTTGCTCGCCGCCGGGTCCTCGAATCCCCGGCGGCTTTAGTTTGGTTGCACACCAACATTATAAATCACACCGTCGTCACCCAGAAATGAGCGCGTTTGTCAACCCCTGAAAGAGCCACCAATCCCGCTTTTTTCATCCGGTCCAAATCCGCGCCCACATGCGGGGTGCATGCACCTTCAAGGAAATACGCCATGCCCAACCAAGTCTCCGCCATTCCCGCTGAAGACCTCATCGCCTTCGCCCTCCTCTACGGCACGATGGCGAACCACCTGCTCGACGAGGCGGAACACCACGTCAAGCATGAAACATCCTCCGGCCTGCCGGCCATTGCCGCATCCCTGGCGAACCCCCTCGACTCGCTCAACCAGATCACCAGGCTCATCGCCGGCCCTGACGTCAGGATGAACGCCGCCACGCTGAAGAACGCCAGGCGCGAGTCCCGCCAACTACAGAACGCCATCAACCGGCGCATCAGGGCCACCGGCATCGAACCTCCCTCGGCGAAGAAGGCGAAGACCGATGCCGAAGGCAGGGAGCAGAGCATCGACGTTCTGTCGGGATTCCTCACCTCGCTGGCCGCCGACGCTGCGATGGGCGCACTGGCCGAGCGCGTTCTCGATGAGTCTTTTCCACTGGAGCGACGCTGGGGCTTCCTCCTGGCCATGAACCGGGCCAGAGACATCGCCCACGAAGGCGTGTCGGACACGTCCCGGATCCCTGCGGCACTCGAGGAATCTCCCCGGGACGACGACCTCAGCTGGATGCGCATCAAAAGCCAGTTCCTGAAGCTGTACGAGAACATTCCGGAAATTCCCCCAGTCGCCTCCGCGGTCAGATCCCTGTGCGCCGACTCCGGTATCGCGCACACCAGCGACGGCGCCATTGCTCACCCCGAAGCCGTCCGCTTCATGGTCCTGAACTCCAACTCCGAAAACGAATGGACGCTCGGCGCCTGGCTGTTCAACCCAGAGGCTGGATTTGGCTGGGAAGCCCACGGCTCGCCCTTCAACGACACGGACTACGACCTCCTGGATCTCATGATGTTCAACCACCAGGGCGAGACCCACATCAAGCTGATCCAGGAACCGTTCCCAGTGGGGTACTCCAGCAGCCTTGTCAAGGGCCAGATGACCAGCCTGCTCGAAACTCTACGGGAACTCTTCGAAGACGACGAGGACCGGTGCGCACGGTACCGCGCCGCCGCCGACGCGATGTACGAAGCCGCTGCCCGAGATCTCCACACCGTCTCACAGGGCAAGATGACGAGTTTCCTGAACCGGATGCGCCGCACGCTCGACGACCCTGCCGTCGCTGACTACCTGTTCCGGTCCCTGACGGGCCACGACCCCACGTTGGCCGCGCTACTCACGCCTCCGGAGCTGGAACCGCCAGCACTGGCCGAACCGCGCCAAGCGGACGCTCTGTTGGACGCAGGCCAAGCATCCGGCATGGACGACGCCAAGCTGTGGGAACTGGCCCTGCTGCTGGGCGTTGACCCCGATGATTACGACATTCCGCCCTTCGCCATCAACATGAGGGCGTTCGAAGAACTCGAGCAAGCCAACAAAGACTGGGGCATCCCGACCGTGGCGTTCGAGCGCTGGAACCGGCTGCTGGACATCGTCGAGGACGAACACGAAGATTACGGCGACGACGATTACGATGATTCTGATGAGTAGTCGTTGGCTGCACCGCCTCACCAGCGCTAACCACGCGACGTGATATTGAGGTCAGGAACGCCGAGGCAACTGCCGAAGCGTGCCCACTGCGTCGGACAGGATGCCCCCTCCTTGTGGGAGAGGGACATCCCATGACAGAGGTAATCCAGCCCAGAGGGAGAAATCAATGCCGCGGAGTTCTGGTCGGAGCACCGCGCCGTGGTGGCGCCGGGCGCCGAGCTCGCCGGCATTGCCGAAGCGAGCGGAGGTTGCCATCACAGGTTGGGCGGACCCCGAGCGCACGGTCGGTGGAAATCCACCAAGTGAACGTGGCAGTCGCACAGCAGGCAGGATGCCGCCAATTTCCGTGCCACGAGGCCCAGGGGAGGCCCGCAGGCCACCAGCGGGAAAATATCCGTCGAAAGGGTCAAAGACCCTGCCAAGGGCTCCAGCGCGGATTCTCGCCGCAGGCAGACTACGGCCGTAGTAGCAAGGCCCTGAGCGCCATCCACACTGCGGGTGGTGACACCAAGCGGCTGCGAAGACGCCGTGCCCCGTCGCCAGCCTGTGGGCAACTCGATCAATGTTCCCAGCAGATGCGGCCGCCAAGCAAGCCGCCGTCAGACCACGCAAGCACGCCGGCCTCAGTGCCGAAGATCACGCGGCACCGCGAATTTCCGCGCCTAGCGGCCCAGAATGGCCGTCACCACTACCAAACGGAAATTGTCCATCAGCAGCTGCCGAGGCCCTCTCCGAAGCTCCAGCGCGGATTCTTGGCACCACAAGAAGGGAGAGTGCCCCATGTCCGTCAACAAGTACCGAGTGCGGAACACCTGCCTGTCCTGCGGCCGCCAGGTCAGCGGACAGGTCGCAGCAGTCATGCCGACCGTCAGGGAAGACGACCACTAGCCAAGGGCCTACCTCGTCCAGTAGGGCTGCCAAGGCAACATGCTACGCGACCTCCCGTTCGACGACGAACCCGAGCGGGAAACAGGTAGACGCTGAGGCTAACGCTGCACCGGCGACCACAGACGCCATCGGCCACGCAGCACCCCGAGTTCCCGCACCCGAGGCGCAGGGCAGCCTCCAACGCCGCCGGTGAGAAAATACCACCGGCGGGTTAGAAGACCTCTCCGTAGCTCCTGCGCGGATTTTGAATAACCCTCGCCGGCCAACGGCGACACCTGCGGGCCTGAACCTCCGGAGAAGACCCACACTGAAGGGTAGTACGAAGTAGCCGGAAAGCAGTCACCCAACCCGCCTCATCCGCCGCCCACCAACTTGGTCGGTGGCTTTTTCATGTCCCTGCCACTCCCATCCAGGAGCAGAACGCCATGCAGCACCTGAGGCCGCCATGACGACACCGAACCGAGGCGTCGGCAAGTTCACCGCCCAGAACCTCGTCGCCGTCCTCCGAGCGACCCCAGAAAGCAACGGAACCGACGCCGACGTCGCACGCGTCGCTGAGGATTACGATGACGGCGTCCGCTCCCACAACATCGCCAACTGAGTACAGGGCGGCAACGCCGACATCCGTAACGGCAACAACGCCACCGCCTGCGCCCGCTTCTCGAAGATCTACACCGACCAGCTCAAGGAGCACGGCGGGGGCGAGAGCGACCGCGACCGCGAACTGGACTACGCTCTCGAGATCATCGCCCGCACCTGCCAGTGCGGCAAACCGAAGATGCTCCTCGAAGACGGCTCCCTCGCCGAACCGTGCCGCGCCTGCCAGGAACTCGACGCGACTCCCCGCCGCCGTCGGCACCGGACGGCTCAGCTCAGGGCGGAATCGCCGGACAACAACACCAAATGGGCAACGGTGTCTGACCCTGCTGTCGGCAGGTTGCAGTTCCACCTGGGAAGCGCTGACGTTCACGGCGCCTCCATCCTCGCCGACCTTCAAACCAAACCTGGAGCAATCCGATATGGCCCACAATGCCGGCGTCGCCCGTGCCACCCGACAACTTTGCCCTCAACTCGGCTCCGGACCGTGGGAACCCTTCGCCCACACCGGAGTGCTCAATCTGGCAATCGCCAGACCTAGCGCCGGCATGACCCCGTTCATAACGCTCAGACGTGGCAACACCCCGGCGCCAGTCAAAACCCGTGAGTTGGCGCTGCGCTCCATACTGAAGAGAATCCGAGGTTTGCACCGCCTGGACGTAAGGTTGGGGCGATGAAGGCGCGCATCATCGTCAATCGCCAAATCGTCCAGAAGAATCGCAAGGAGGGGACTGACAATCCACCCATCAGCGTCAAGACCTACCGTGGCACCGAGCGGGTGCACGAGGTCAAGTTCACCGGCCCTGCCGTGCTACGCAGCGCCACCGCGGCTCCCTCCGGTACCTCCGGTGCCACGGTGTGGATAGAGACGGAGTATGAGACGCTAGAACTGATCGTCAGAGAGGACGGAGCCCCAAGTGGCGACGGTCGCCCGTAGTGGAACGGTGCCATCGAAAAAGTCCAAGCAATCGCGATGGCGGCGTTGCCGGCGGGAACATCTACCGCGTTGCACTGCCTTTGCGGATAAGGGTATTCCGGCCTTGCACAAACATTAAGGTTCTGGCACGAGCGTCAGGCGTCCTGAACAAAAACGTTCTCCGGGCAGCCCATGACCGACACTAAGTCGCCGATACCCGCCGTTCTAATTGATGCCGAAACGTCAACCTTGTGCAAAGCGCATTATCGATGTGATGCCCCAGGACCCCGTCAAGGAGAGTAAGATGCCACGCAGGAAGAAAGAACGGGGTCGCCGACGGCGCTGAAGCTCCCACCCAGGATTGACGCCACGCCAGAGCAGATTGCCCAGGTGGTGTTGGGCGCCGTCCAGCCCAAGGGCTCCGTACAAGCGCGGGTGTATCGTTACGTGGTCTGCGGGCGGGAAATCAACTATCCCGAAGCGCTGTACAACGACAGAAGGTGCGAAGGCTGACACCATGCGGCAGCCTGAACAAGCAAACGGAGTGTGCATCATGGGTTTGGCATTAACGACAGAACACGCCTGCCAGGTGATTGCCGAAT
>JAJDXU010000033.1 GCA_022823105.1 Dehalococcoidia bacterium | reverse complement strand
ACAAGGCCGAGATTGCGCTGGACCCTCCCGACTACCGGATGAAACTGGATTCCATACCCGTACCTACCCCCCACCGAAGTTTCAAAGTCCGGCTGCTGCGGTGGCGGCATCGCTGAGGTCTGAGCCATGGCGGATACGCCTCAGGTTGCCCCACGCTACCACGACCTGGACGCCCTGCGCGCGGTAGCCACCGTGCTCGGCATCACGCTGCACGGGGCCTTCTTCGTGCTGCCCGAATTGACTTACCCCTGGCCCGTACACGACCAATCGGTTGGCAACGACCCGACCTATCTCATCATCCTCGACGTCATCCACGGCATGCGGATCCCGGTGTTCTACGTGCTCAGTGGGCTGTTCGGCGTGTTGTTGTGGGAACGGCGCGGACTGCGTGCGCTGGGCATGCAACGCCCGAAGCGCATCGGGCTCCCGCTGGCGGTCGGATGCTTCACGATCATACCGCTCACCGCCCTGGCCATGGCCCTGACCTCAGGGAGGGAACATCCCTACGACTTCCCCTTCTGGGCTCTGCCGTTCATCTGGGTGTTCGCCACGATGCACCTGTGGTTCCTCTGGAACCTGCTGCTGATGGTCGGCATGTTCTTCGTCCTGGTCCGACTGGGCGTTACCTTTCGGGACCCTAAAGTCTGGTGGCTGTTGGTCCCCCTGTCAGCGGTGGCCTCCCTCCTGATGCAGGAGCCGGTTTTCGGCGCGGATGCCCTCCAGAGCCTGATCCCCAAGCCGGCGACTTTCGTTTTCTACTCCTGCTTCTTCTTTTTCGGCGCGTTCCTGTATCAACAGGGTGTGACGGTCCGGCGCTGGTGGACCATTGCCCTGCTGCCCGCGGCCGTCGCCTTCTGCGTTGGCTTCCTGTTGCTTCGACGGTACGCCGCCGATGCCAAGCCCTTTACTCACGGCGAGTTGCCGGAACAGGCGTGGATGTTCAGCAATCAGCTGACGCTGGTGAGCTCGCTGGCCGAAACGGCCTTCGCGTGGTTGGCCTGTTTCGGAATGATGGGGCTCTTCCGCTGGCTGCTGTCACGTCCCAGCTTCACGGTGCGCTACCTCTCCGACGCCAGTTACTGGATGTACCTGGCGCACCTGCCGCTGATTATCGTGGCCCATTGGGTGGTCATCGATTGGCCAGTCAGTTACCACCTGAAATACCTGCTGGCCTGCGCCGGCGTCACCGCCGTTCTGCTGGTTACCTACCAGTTGTTCATCCGCTACACGTTCATCGGCAACGTCCTGAACGGGCCGAGAACGCGGCGGCGTCCGCAACCGCGCCCGGCCCCGACCAAAAACGCTTGATGCTGGCAGCTCGGGACAATTCTGCCCGTGTCGCCGGGTATGCAACGCCTTAGTCTCGGGATGTGGCTTAGCACGTAACGCCGGCGCCGGCGCGCCACGCCAGGTTCACCGCTGCGCTTCCGGTTGGTATTCTGTGGCGCATCGTACCTGCCCGTCGTGTACGTAGTGATAGACGCATTGGGTACAAAAAGCGCGCCAAGAATCAAGCGGAAAATACACCATGGAACCTAGCCGGTTCCATTGGTGGACTGATACCGTCCTGTCGGGATCCGAATACGATACTCGGTATCAATACGGGGCGAATATGAAACCGAGCTTCACCAGCACCATCCGGTGAAGCGCCTGGCGCGAAAACCAAAAGAGAGCGGCGTTGGCTGACGTAGCAGGTCAGCCTTGCCCACGGGACGCAACCGTCCCAGAGCGCCGCTCCCCAGCATCCGAAACCCCGACAAAGAGGAGCCAGATACCAAAGCATGAATACCACGAACCGCAGACGAGCGCAATTTTCCATCCTTGCAGTGGCCGCCCTGGCCATTTTCGCCGTGGCAGCGGTGATGCTGCTGTCCGGCGGCGGCCCGGCACAGGCCGATACCGCAGCCCTCTCGCTTGCCCCCGACAGCGGCGGCGGCCCGTCACCCCAACAAACCGACCCGACCCCTCGCCACGCTACCCCGGAACCCTGCCCGGGAGATGAAGGCAACCCCAATGAGCAGGCCGCCCGCGTGGTCGATTCCGGTCACTACGCCCTGTTCGACGTGTGGTGGAACCCGGAAGAGAAGGAGCTGACCAACAACTCCTGCCCGCCGACGGTGATGCATGTGCCAGCGCAAACGCCTGTCCCTGCTGGCCCCAACAACCCACACGGCAAGCCCGGAACACCGGCTAGGGATGACCGCTCCCCGTCCAGCATCAACATTGGGGAAACCGTCATCCACATCCCCAACAGCGCCAGGGTCACTTTGAACGAAACCGACTATCCGGAGGACAAGTACCCGGAGCTGTGGGCTGCCGACGATGCGGAAAACCCCGATGGTGAGGGCGACCGCGTGGTATGGGCGCTGCCGGCGTGTCCTCCCGAAGGCAGCCCCCCGGCCGATGACTTGTGCATCAGCTTCTCCGCCGCCCTGCTGAATCCTCTGGACTGGCGCGACCCCGACACGGGTTACCCGGACAATGCCAAGGTCGAGTTCCAGATTGACCACGTCCACCAGATTGATATCGACAAGCAAGACCCGAGATACGTGCTCGCTTACGCCGTTCCTGACGCCGACGCCCCTGTTCCGAATGCGCCGCTCTGGAATACGGCCGATGCGGACATCAATCTGATGCCGGTAGCGGTTGGGGAATACGAACGCCCTATCTGGTTCTTCACCAGCCCCGGCAGGTTTGAATTCCAGGTGCATATCAAGGGCCATCCCAACCTCGACCCTCACCGGCCTGATGGCCTGGAGCCGGTAAGCGAGGAACCCAGCGTGACCGGCGGCGTCCACACCTACACATTCTATGTTGGACCTCTGACGCTGAACGATAACCCTGTCTTTGGGATTGAGCGTTCGGTGCCGGAGAACTCAACGGCCGGTGTTGCCGTGGGTGCGCCGGTGCCGATTTTTCAGCGAGACGCAGAAGATGATCATGCCTTTAATCTGACTGGCAAGGGTGCTCGCAAGTTCGCCGCCAGCAGAGTGGGCGACGGCGTCCAAGTCACCGTGGCGCCCGGCGCCACCCTCAACTACGAGGATACCGCATCCTTTGACCTGAACCTGACGGTCAGCGACGGTAAAGACCGATTCAGCAAGGCTGACCCCTCCGTTGACGACGCCATTCCTTTGCGCATCTTGGTGGAAGACGACCCCGACGAGCGGTTAGCCGTCACCCTGGAAGCAAACCACGCCACCCGTACCGTCGGCCAAAGCGTCCGCCTCACCGCCCGTGTTCACAATTCGCCCCTGCCATCGCAACAGTTGTCCTATCGCTTTCACGAGCAGGACGTGGGAGGAGGCAACTCCCTGACCGAACTCACTCAACACATCGCTCGCACCGTTACCTGGAACGGTCCCCCGGTCGCGCGCGAATACACCATGACGGTTTGGGCTGCCGGCGAAGGAAACAACGGGCCGCAGGTCACTTCCAACAAGGTCGTTGTTGTCTGGACCAACTGAGGGCGCAACACCCTTGTGGCCAGCGCCTTGGATGAACTAACGACGCCGGGCCTTCCAAAAAACCCAACGTCCGGCGGGTAAGGAGTATCCACAATGGCTAACGCCATCCGACACTTTGCCTATCTTCGAACCCTGACCGTGGCGGCGACCGCCCTGGCCATCTTCGCCATAGCAGCGGTGATGCTGCTGTCCGGCGGCGGCCCGGCACAGGCCGATACCGCAGCCCTCACCCCCGACGGCAACGGGCACCTGTTACCACAGCAAAAAAAGCCTACCCCGACGCCCCCCGGACCTACGCAAAAACCCCCTCCGCAGCAGACTGAGCCGGAAGGGTGTATAACTCCGGCCGCTAGCGTAATCTCTTCCGGCCACTATGCTGTCTTCGAAGCGTATTGGGACGCCGAGGACAAGAACTTGGTGAACAACCCCTGCCCGCCGGCGGTGACCCACAATGCCGATGAAACGGTAACCCGACTCGCGTCCGGCATTGACATCGGGCAGACCATCATGCACGTGTCCGGCGGCTCTAATCTGACCCCTGAGCCCAACAGCTCGGATGACTACGAGAGATGGCCATTCCTCTATCCAGACGCGGGTGATGCCGACGGCAACGGTATCATCGAAGGGTCTGAAATCGGCGAGCCGTACAGCACCAAGGTCTGGGCCCTGCATGACTGTTCGCATGACGCCGACCCGCCGCCCACCGAGGACGACCTGTGCATCGGCGTCTCGGCCGGACTGCTGAGAGCAGACGACTGGCGGCACATCGACTTCGAGGTGGAGTCTGTCCGCGTAGAAGGCATTGCTCCAGCAGATCGGGGAGAGGCTTTCGTGTTCCACCCGCGTGAAGAAGATGCAGGCCAGCCGGTTGTGGCAACCGAGGTGCTCTGGGGCACGGATGACCCCACCGACACCGGGATCGACATCGACCCCGGCGAGTACTTGCATCCCCGTTGGGCCTTCACACAGCCCGGCACCTACCGGTTCCAGGTTCACGTGAACGGCACGCCTAACCCAAGTTTCCTTAGGGCCACTTCGGTGACCAGCGAAGTCCGCACCTATACTGTCCATGTGGGAGACTTGTCCGACGTGGGCGTGGCCATCTCGGCGAGCGACACGGCGCCGGACGTAGGAGACCAGGTTACCTACACGGTGACGGCCTCCAACGCCGGCCCCGACACCGCCGCAGATGCGGAGGTTACCGTCACGCTGCCTGCGGGGTTGACTTACTCATCCCACAGCGCGGCCACCGGAACAACCTACGACTCCACCACCGGCGTCTGGACTGTCGGCGATCTGGCCGTGACCAACGACGACAATTCCGCCACCCTGGCCATCACGGCCACGGTGGGCAGTGGCACCCATGGTCAACCGTTGATCGTGACGGTAACCATCAAAGCCTACGAGACCATCGGCACCTCCACAGTGGTCGAACTGGACCCCAGGGAGGAGGATAACTCCGCCGAGGTTACGGTAACTCCGGTGGTGGCAACCAACGTGGCCCCGATGTTCCAGATCACGCGGTCGGTGCCAGAGAACTCGACCACCGGGGCCCACGTGGGCGACCCGGTAGCGGTGAAAGAGCCGGACGCCGACGACACGCTAACTTTCACACTAGTTGGGAATGGGGCGGTTAACTTCACCACGACTTCCGTCGCCGGCGGCGCGCAGATCACCGTGGCCGAAG
>JAJDXU010000201.1 GCA_022823105.1 Dehalococcoidia bacterium | reverse complement strand
CGTGAAGCCGAAATCCCGGTCGAAAAACCGGATGTCTTCCTCCGAGCCATGTAGCGCCTTCAACACGCCAGGATCATCGAGGATGCGCCCCAACTCGGTCAGGTCCGCTACGCCCAGCGGATCCAGGAGGATGGTCTGTTTGCCGTCTGAGATTTGTACCAGGCAGATACGTTCCCGATACGCGTATCGCCCGTTCCGTTCCGTGTCCAACGCCAGCCTCGGTGAGCCGGCCAGCTCCCTGGCGACGTCGTCCCAATCCGATTGTTCGCTGATATATCTGTACCGCTCAGGCAAGCTGTTTCCCTTGGATTGGCTCCGAAAATTCGCGTCGTGACGACAATAACCATCGCAAGTGTAGCACAACGCCGACGGTTTCATTCACCATCGGTCCGGTCGTGCCCCGTGCTATACTCGCCGGGTTCCCCGGCATGACCGGGTTCATCGAAGCAAAACTGCAAGGAGAGCAAATCTCGATGAGCGGCGCAGATCTCAAAAACACCCTCAAACAAGGTGGCCGCATCTTCGGCACCATGATCAGCATCAACCGCAGCCCGCGATGGATACCCATCCTGGATGACGTGGGTTTGGATTACGTAATCATTGACACCGAGCACAGCCCACGCAGCCGGGGAGAACTCGGCGACTACCTCACCATGTTCAACACCATCAGCGTGGTGCCCATCGTTCGCATCCCCATCCCGGATTCCCACTACGTGACCATGGCAATCGACGCCGGAGCGCAGGGCATCCTGGCCCCCTACTGCGAAACCGTCGACCAGGTGCGCGAGGTCGTCAAGGCCGCCAAGTTCCGCCCGCTCAAGGGCGAAGCCGCCGAGCAGGCCCTGGAAACCGGCGGTTTCCCCAGCGACGCCAGCCGCGAGTACCTCGAGGCGCGCAACCGCAACAGCATCTGCATCATCGGCATCGAAAGTCAGGCCGCCGTCGACAACCTGGACGCGATCCTGGACGTGCCCCACATCGACGCCATTTTCGTCGGTCCCAACGACATGAGCATCTCTCTCGGCGTCCCCGACGACTACGGTCAGGAGATCTACAAGACCACCGTCAAGGGCATCATCGACAAGTGCGAGGCCCGCGGCATACCCACCCTGGTGCACCACCAGACCCCCGAGTTGTCCGAGTACTGGATCGAACAGGGCGCCCGATTCGTGCTCCACGGAACCGACCGGCGCGCCCTGGCCGAGGGTTTCCGCACCGAGTTCTCCCGCTTGCGGAACAAAGCCGCATCGGTCTAACTCTCGCCCAAGAGATTGTCAGGGGCGGATTTGCATCCGCCCCTCTCTAATTGCGCGAACTGCCTTCCCAGCGTTCCCTCAGCGTGGCAATGTACACCTTTTCGTATTCGCCGTGATGCCCGGTGGATGGGTCGTCCGCCAGGCGCTCCGCCCACATGTACTCCACGTCGGCCCAAACGATTGGAAACTTGGGCTGATCGAAAAAAGCCGACACCGCGTCAAACGGCGACGCCCCTTCCACGTAGCCAAGCATCTGGAAATTGTCGTACAGGTTACCCTGTTCCGACATGAACCGGCCCTTCATCGCCGCCATGATCAGATAGTTGGCCATTGCCGCCTCCGCGCACTATCGCGTGAATATGTGCACGGTGGTGACGTCGCCCGCCCCAGAGCATTGTGCGACCCCGACGCGGGGGTTCTCCACCTGTCGGGGCCCGGCCTCGCCCCGCAATTGCGTCACCGTTTCGTGGACCATCCGGATGCCCGTAGCGCCGAACGGGTGGCCCATCGCCAGCAGCCCCCCGTCGGTGTTCACCGGCACGTCGCCGGTCAACGCGGTTCGCCCTTCGACGGTGGCCTGCCACGCCTCGCCGTAGGGGAACAGGTGCAGGGCTTCAATCTGCTGCAACTCTCCGATCGTCGCCGCGTCGTGCACCTGGACCAGGTCAACATCCTCCGGCCCGATCCCCGCCATTTCATAGGCCTGCAACGCGGCCGGCTCCGTCCGGTAGGGGCTGAACGCCGAATGGTCGCTCCCCCGCCCGTTGTAGTTGCCGGATGTCAACGCCGCGGCTGCGATCCTGATCGCGCGGCTCCGGTCCACTCCGTAAGCGTCCAGGGCATCGCCCGCGCAGAGCACCGCCGCCGCCCCGCCTTCGCTGGTGGGGCAGCACTGGTACAGGGTCAACGGGTCGGCGATCAACCGGGAGTTCAGCACATCCTCCACCGAGTAGGTGTCTTTCCGGTGGGCGTAGGGGTTCAGCGAGGCGTTTTGCCTCGCCTTCACCGTCACCTGCGCCAACGCGGACGGGGGAGCGCCCGTCTCTTCCATGTACCGGGTCATGCGCAGGGCGTATCCCGCCATCATGTGGTCGCCACCGATGTAGCGTGCGGGACTGTTTTCGGCCGTAACCGTAACCGGGCCCCCGGGAACCTTTTCGGCGCCGAACGCCAGCGCCAGGTCGAACACGCCCGACGTGATCCCCCAGTACGCTTGCCAGAAAGCCGTCGACCCGCTGGAGCAGGCATTCTCCACGTTGATAATGGGAACGCCGGTCAATCCCAACTGCGCCAGCGTCGTCTCGCCTACCGACATCCCGTGGTAGTAAACGTGCCCGAAATACGCGACCGGTATCGCCGTCCAGGGGATGCCGGAATCCCTCAGCGCATCGACCACTGAGTCCCTGGCCAGGTCGGACAGGCTCTCCTCCGGGAAACGCCCGAATGGGTGCAGTCCCACCCCGACCACGTAAACGTCTCTGCCCGGCCGGAATTGGGTCATCACCTTCCTCCTGTCTGTTGGGAAACTATGGCGCTGGGCGCCACTTGTAAACGATCCGCTCGGAATCAGCCACGTCCGGCATCTCCACCGGCCGGAGCGCCAGCGCCACCGGCATACCCACCCGCAGATCGTCGTGCTCGCAGTCGATCACCTCGGCCAGCACGTGTGGGCCCTCGGGCAATTCGACCTCGCCCAGCACGTAGGGCACCGGCCCAGGCCAGCCGGGCGGCGGTACCCTGACTATGGTGTAACTGTACAGCAAACCCTCTGTCGCCAGGTCGATCTGCTCCAACTGGGGTGACGAGCAGGACTGGCAGAAGGTGGCGGGGCCAAACACGACGATCCCGCAGACCGTGCAGCGCATCCCCACCAACGTCCCGGAGGCACCGTCGTCGCGCGTCAGGCGTAGGCACTTTTCATCTACCGAAATGGGCACTGGCAACTCGCATCGTCGAACCGAAACCGACGCATGGGGAAAATTCGCCAGAAGTGTAAGTCTGCCCCGGAAACGTGTCAAACTGGGACCGGGGATATGGTCCGATAGGCGTCGGGAAACCGGCCGAGCGCTTTCCGGGCCAGCCGTGGCCCGTGTCCCGGGATGGCCTATTGACCCTGCCGGCCCTGCGTGTTAGCGTGAATCGTCGTACTCAATCCGCTGCCGGCCGCGCCTAGAGTTATACGCATGAGCAACATTCTTGGTCTGGAACCGTTATCTGGCCGCCGATCCTGGGAAAAATCTCTGGGCGAATTCCTTGAGATCGTCACCGCCGTTGATCCCGACAAGGTATTTGTCGAGATCGCGGGGCAGGAAATCACCTACGGCCAATTCATGGATCGGTGCCGCA
>JAJDXU010000206.1 GCA_022823105.1 Dehalococcoidia bacterium | reverse complement strand
AATGTTGGTGGACCGGGGGCACCAAGCCCTGCCGGTCCGACAGATCGAAGGAGAACGCGATGATGGTATCGGTAGACACGATCACTCAAGAGGTAGTGATGAGCAACGCCGTGATGTTCCGTGAGAACGCCGAAGCCCGGTACGGTTTGGTACCTGACTGGGAGCAAGCGTTCGCCGCAGTTCCGTGTGCGTCGTGCAGTGGTCTGGAAATCCTCTCCAAGGAGGGTCTCTGCCAGGACTGCGACGAGACGGGGCTTGCGAAGAAGGAGGTCGCGGCAGAGGAAGAAGGCCGTCCGTGGGTCAATGACACCGATGACATCTGGTTGCGGTTGGCTGATGGACGACGGGTGCCGTGGTGTGGCTGCGACGAACCTGGGAAAGAAGTTCTTCCCTGCGGCCACTGCGGATGTTGGAACTCTGATCTGTGCTGGGAGTGGGTTGTTGCCCCCGGCTCGGCAGCAGGAGTTGCGAAGCGTCGAAAGGCCAGTTGTGCCTGACGTCTGAAAACTGGGGTTTTGGCCCCTGTCCGTTTTTTTGCAGAGCGGACCGGGGGCCTTGCCCTTCCGGTCTGCTCTGCGCACGAAAGGAGTGCAGAGCATGGAATTGATCCTGAATAGGGAACAGACAATGAAAGCCGTCAACGTCGCCGGGAAATTCGCGGAAAGCCCTTCGGGACTCAAAGTTCTGCAGGGCGTCTTTGTGTCCGCAGGATTCGGCCACGTGCGGCTGACGACAACGGACCTGTCCATCTGGTGCCAGGTCGAACTCGATGCCCAGACACCGCAGCCGGGAACCGTCCTGGTTCCCGTGCGCACCCTGGGCAAAGCACTCAAGTCTCTGCCGGGAAGCCGCGTCACGCTCACGAAAGACGGCGACGACGTGAACCTGACGGCAGGACCCTCGGAAGTCCGGGTGTCGGGGATCGATGCCGACGAATACCCGGAGATCAATCCGCCCGATGGGCGACTGGTACAGGTACCGCTGCACGCCTCGCTGGTAGATAGCGTCGCCTACGCGGTATCGAAGGATGAAACGCGCTACACCCTGGCGGGCGTTCGTGCGGAGGTTGGCGCGGCCGGCTTCAAGCTGGCGGCGACCGACGGCCAACGGCTCGCTCGCTACCAGGCGGCAACCCTGCCGCCCGGAAGCGTGGTGAACGCGGACCTGGAAGAACCCGTGTCGGGGACCGTCCCGGTACGGCTTCTCAACGAAGGCGTCCGGTTGGCAAGCCAACTGGACGGCACAGCGACGCTTGAGCTCTACGAGAAGGCGTCCTCAATTCGAGTGAACGGCTCGGCCATGATCTGGGCCGACCTCATCGAAGGCCAGTATCCGGATTACGAACAGGTCATGCCTGCGGCGTACGCCGGATGCGTCACGATGCCGAAAGGGATGTTGGGCGCTGCCGTCTCCCGCCTTGTGGCCCTGACGAAGGGCCGCCATGTCGTGAGCGGCCGCTTGATACCCGCTGACGGGCAGGTGGTGCTCAGCATTGCCGACGATGCCGGCGACGGCGTCTCTGCGGTAGAGCATCTCTCGCCGTGCGGCATCCAGGGAAGTGTGCCGGCGTGCGGACTCAATCTCCGGCATCTGCACGACGCACTGGAGCGGCTGCCTGACGCCGGGCCGGTGCATCTGAAGTTCTCCGACGACACAGGCGTGCATCCGCTCGCCATCGAGTCGCCGGGTCGTCAAGGGCTGGTCGCCATCGTCATGGTTCAGCCCATGAAGAAGACGTAAGAAGCATACGGGACATGGCTCCCTGTCCACTGCAACACGGGGTGGGTCGGGGGCGATGGCCCATCATCCGGTCCGCTCCGTACACAGAAGGAGCGGCACATGACGGACGGAATCTGTGTCGGTTGTGGTCTCCAGACGCTGAACCAGGTTGAGTGCCTTTGTACTCAAGAGGTAAACGCATGCGAGGCTTGCTGCAAATCGGACGTTCCCTTGCGCTGCGGCGTCTGCCGCGACTGGGAGCAGCGGGTGGTTCCCGTGGCGTCGTATCCGTGCCGGGATTTTCAGGAAGGCCGGCTGGGTACGGCCCTGGGGGATCGGTAGCCCGCGGTGTCTCCGCCAGGTGCTTGGGGACTTCCTTATCGTGGCGGTATCTGACGGCGCTTGTCGGCCGGCGGATAGCCGTCCCTGCACGCGGCGACACCGAGTCGCTGCGACCTGCGTGCCGCGTCCAGCGGCGCGGCCCTTCCCGGCGCCTCCCCAAGGCGCCCGGTGCGGCGCTGAGCCGCACGGCATGGGGGCGCGTCCAAGCGCCCCTTGTCGGCGTCCAGCCGACACCCGTTCCCAGCGCCCCGTCCAGGGGCGCAGGCAAGGCGGCGGCGTCCAGCCGCATCGCCTTGCCCCTACGGCGCGCCAGCGTCGTCTCTACCGTGAGCGCCAGCGAGCGGGTAGAGACGACGCCCCGGAAGGACGCGGGCCGGAACCGTAACCGCTTCAATAAAGGAGGCTTATGGATTTTCAATGCAACGCGAACGGCATTGCGGGGAAGCTACACCAGGAAATCGTGCCCCGGAATCGCTGAAGGTCAACTTTTTTCCCCTGAGTCCCAAGGCCATCAGGCCGTCGGCTCAGGGCGGGTTATCCCACACGAGCCCCTCGCGGGCTGAGTTGGTCTGCCCCTTGTAGGGTAACGGTTTGCGGGAGTTCTTCCCGTCTACCGTGCGGTCTCCGATGCGTCGGAGGCTGTGGCCAGCATCACTAAGCGCAGCGACAACGCGCGACCGTTCAGAAGCGTTTTTCAGGCCGAAACTCGCAGGCCGGAGGTGTGTCCGATGGCGGGCAACAAGCCCAACAACACGTACCTGTTCCACAAGTTCGAGGCCGCCAACAACCGCGAGGGCAGCCAGGCGACGCAGGCGAGCCGCGCTTCCCACCTGCACATCGCGGCGCGCGAACTGTCGGAGATGGGTTACCGGCACCTGTCGCCGAAAAACCTGAAGCGCAAGCACGTCGACGCCCTGGTGAACCGCTGGCTGCAAGCGAAGCTGGCCATCGTGACGGTCAAGAGCCGCATGTCCACGGTGCGCTGGCTGGCCAGGAAGATCGGCAAGCCGAACGTGGTGCCGAGAACCAATGCCGAACTGGGCATACCGGACCGATTGCGCGACGTGATGCCGTCCAAAGCCTTCACGTTGACGCCGGAGATGCTGGAGCGGGTGGCGAGTCCGTACGTCCGTATCAGCCTGGAGCTGGAGGAGAAATTCGGCCTGCGGCGCGAGGAAGCCACGAAAATACGGCCGCATGAAGCCGACCAGGGAAACCGGCTGGTCCTCAAGGCATCTTGGTGCAAGGGAGGGCGGGCGAGGGAGATTCCCATTCGCACGGACAAGCAGCGCGACCTCCTGGAAAG
>JAJDXU010000024.1 GCA_022823105.1 Dehalococcoidia bacterium | reverse complement strand
CCCGTCGCTCGGTAAGTTCGCTTTCCCGCAGGTACCCGCTCAGGTCCTGGGCATAGGCGGTGATGGTGTTCACGTCGTCCAGCACCACCCGCCGCTGGGACAGCATCGCCCTGGCCTCAGCCGCCGTGGCCTCAAGACGCTCCTGCCGCTCCCTATGGTCCTTGATGCGGGGCTTGAAGTCCTCGATGTCCAGGTCGGTGGTCTCGGCCAGGTTGTAGAGGCGGTCCAGCCTGCGCCGCACGTCTTCCAGTTCCGCCTGGGCGGTTTCCAGCCGCTGCCGCTGCTCCCGTGCGATGCCGTCCATCTCCTCGTCCACCAACTTGACCAGTTCCCGGATGTTGGACTCGGTGAGCACGTTCTCCCGAATCTTCCCCACCACCATCTCCTCGAAGCGCCTTGCGTTCAGCCTGGGACAGTCGCAGGCTCCGCTTCCCTGTTTCATCAATGACTGGCAGACATAGTAGGCGAACTTCCCGCCCTTGGAGTCCTGGCCCGACATGGCCCTACGGCAGGCGCGGCACTTGACGATCCCGCTGAGCAGGTAGGAACTGCCCACCCGCCGGGGATGGGCCTTCTTCGGAGCGCGGGAGCTCATCTGCCGGTTGACCCTGCGGAACTGGGTCTTGGAGACGATGGCGGGGAATGCCTTCTCCACCCTGACCGGTTCTCCCTTGTCCTTGGCGCCTTCGCCCCAGACCAGAGTGCCCGTGTAAGCCTCGTTACGGAGGATGATGTGGACGCCGTTCTTGGCCCACAACCTGCCGGTGGGATTGGCGATGCCCTCGCCGTTGAGGGTGCGGGTTATGTCCAGGATTCCCTTTCCGGCTTCGGCCAGGTTGAAGATGCGCTGTACCACGGGAGAGGTATCCGGGTCGGGTTCCAGGGTGGGCCGCTTCTTGGCCCCGTCCGGGACGTAGACCTTCCGGTAGCCGTAGGGGACCCGGCTGGCGACCCAGAAACCGCGAGACGCCGCCTCCCGCATCCCCCGCAACACTTCCGTGGCAAGATTTTCCGAGTAAAATTCGTCCACGGACTCGATGATGGCCTCCATCAGCTTGCCGGTGGGGGAATCGTCGGCGTGTTCCGTGATGGAAGTGACCCTGATGCCCTTCCTGCGCAGCATGGACTTGAAGGCCACGGCGTGTTCCCGCTTGCGGGTGAATCTCGAAAACTTCCATACGAGAATCTCTCGAAAAGGAGATTCGGGCTTGCTGGCCTCATCCAGCATCTTGCGGAACTGGGGCCTATCTGCAACGCGGCCGCTCTCGGCCTCGTCCACGTACTCGCGGGCCACGGAGTAGCCGTTCTTCTTGGCGTAGTCTCTCAATGCCCCGAGTTGGGCGGCCACGGAGAGGTCCACGTCCTGCCGGTCGCTGGAGACCCGGGCGTACAGGGCCGCCGGGGTCAATTCGGTATTCCTACTCATCGCTGTGTCCTCCTTGATTCTCTTCCCGTTCAGCCTGTCGGGAGCGCAGGCGTTCCAGGCGCTGCTCACGGCGCAGTTCCCTATCATCCATGTACAGGCGGAGGGCTTCCCGCACCAGTTCGCTCATGTCGCGGGCCTCTTCCTCCTTCACCCGCTGCACTTCCTCAAACATATCGGGAGGCAGGGAGAAAGTGATGGTCCTGGAAATGCGTCGTGGCGGCATGGTCTCTCTTTGCGCCTATTGGTGTACGGTGTTGTCTTACTATTATTGTCTTCCTTCCGCCCGGCCGCTGTCAATGCCGCCCCGAGGGCCGGGCGGCATTCCAGCCGTTGCATGGACCCCCGCCACTACGTGATCAACCACCAGGCAACCAGGACGGTGATCGCCAGCAGGCCGACCAGCACGGCGACGGCAATGCCCAGCCGGCCGAGCCAGCGCCTGGTCCTCTGGTGCGCCTCCTGCTCCCCGACCAGTACTTCTTCCAGCCTGCGGTACTCGTTCAAGGCGGTCTCCGTCTCCGCCCGGGCCTGGTCCCGCTCCCGCTCCAGCCGGTCGGCTAGGTCGGCCAACTCCCCCGCCGTGCGCTCCAGCCGTTCCACCCTGGTCCTGGCATTTCGCAGCAGCTCCCGGTCGCTGGGGTAACGCGGTCCCGCCAGCTTCACGTAGACCCTCCGGCCCTCCCTCGCCACCTCCACCTCTCCCTTGCGGATCATCCGGTCCAGGGTCGATAGCGATACCTCCAACTCCCGCGCCGCCTCTCCCTTGTCCACCCAATGGACCTCATTCTTGACGTTATTTGTCATGTCAATCACCTCGTCACCGGCGACACGTCAGGCGATTGCGCTTGGCCCAAAATCGCCTCACTGTTTTAGCCTGGTTTCTCAAGCTTGCAAGAATGCAACTTTTGACCGGTCAATGGGAATTGCAGCCCGTTTCCTACCTGAATTCGGGGCCGGATGATGCGTCGCAGTGTCCCGGCCAACCCCGACATCGCCCCCGAAATGCACGTTTGCGCCCCCGGACAGCGTGGCGGGCAGAAGAAGCCGTGTCAGCATGACTAACGTGTCTCCAGCCGATGCATCCGTCGGCGCAGGCCGTCCCACCCGTAATCGGCCAGCTCGGACAGGGCCAGGGCCGGACTGTCGGCATCCCACAGGGGACGCCAGGAGCGGCCCAGTATCCCCCTATAGGACAGAAGCTCCCTACTGGACACCAGGATGGGCAGCGACATGGCGGTCATCCGGGAGGCCGTGCCGGCGTAGGTCTCGGCCACCTCCTCGGTGTCCACCATGAACAGCGTGGTGGGAAAGGGCGGCTGGTCCTCCCGGGGCGCATCGGAGCGGTAGTAGCGGACGTAGAGCCGCAATCTGGCGGCCACGCCCCTGGGGTGTCGGGCGCGCAGCTCGTGCTCGAAGTAGAAGGGCACGTGCAGGCCATTCGTCAGCAGGTGCCCCACGGCGTCGGGGGCGATGGCGTCCTCTCCCCGGTTGAAGGCCCGGTCGGACCTGGCGGTGGGGACGGACCATTGTAGTGCGCTGGCGCCGTCGGCCCGGGCTTCGGCGGCGAGTTCGGACAGGAACCAGGTGATGCCGTCGGCGTGGCTGGTCTGGCGTTCCCAGGTGAGGATGCGGTGTCCCAGGGGACGGTCCCGTCCGTCGTTGTCGATAGTGTTCTCGGTGCTCCAGGCGGCCATAGTGGTGGCAAGCTGGGCCCGGTCCCGGCGGGTGATGTACCCGATGCCGCGTTCTGACAGGGTGTAGCGCACGTCGCTCCGCTTGCCGTGCTGTTCCACCAGGCCCCAGGTGTGCGTTAGGCTGCGCATGATCTGGCTGACCCTTCCGTCGGAGACGCCCAGCCAACGGGCCAGGTGCTCCCGAGGGATCATGGGGTGGTCGGTGATCAGGTCCAGGGCGCGCTTTTCAGCAGGGGTCATGCCGAAGGCCGGGGCGGACCGAACCATCCGCTCCGGGTCGGGCAGCGACGCCCGCTTGCGCTCCGGCGTTTCCCAGGGAAACCTGCCGCCGGGGTCGGCCTGGGAGACCACCTGCTCCAGGGTGCGGTACGTCCTGCCCACCACCCAGTTGGATGAAATCCAGCCTGTGCGGTCCCATTCTTCCAGCGTCTCACGGCACTCCACGCCCACGTAGCAGTCCCGCAGGTCGGCGTTCAGGCAGAACTCGTCGGTGAGACGCTGCTCCCAGGGGCTGGGCACCAGGACCAGCACCACGGAGGGGCGGCGGGTGGAGTGGTACTCGGCGATGGCCCGCAGCCGGTCGTAGAGGGAGCGGCGCCGCAGGGCCAGGCCCTGGCGCACCACGCCGAAGCTGCGGCCATTGTGTAGGGTGATCACCGCGTCGAAGCGGCCCCGGCGGTGTAATTCCACGTGGCTGCATAGGCCGTCCACGCCGGGGGAAAGCGTTGCCGCCAGGCGGTACACTGAAGCCACGGCGCCCATGCGGCGAATGAGCAGCGCCAGCCACTGCCGGGACACCGGGTAGGCCCGCACGAAATCCGAAGGCGCGTCGAAGTCCAGGGCGTCGGCAGCTTCGGCGATGCCCTTTTTCGTGAGGTAATAGCGGTGGCTGGAAGGCAGTTGGGCCGTGCCGTGGCTCACCCGCTGGGCCAGGCCGTCTTTCAGTAGGGCGGACAGGGCGCGGTGGACCGTCGCCAGCGGTTCGCCCAGGATCAGCGCGAGTTCCCCCGCGTCGATGAACGGCAGCCGGGCCAGTGCGTCCAGAATTCGGTCGCGTGAGAATGCCATACCTCCAGCGTAGCAGCCAGAGACCGCCGCCGTCAGCGGGCAAGTGTCAGTAGCGTGGCTATCCTCCTGTCAGCAACCGTCCCACCGCGGTTTCCACAGCTTTCCCCTCCGTAGATGTGCGGAGCCATGTCCGTAGTTCCCTGCGGGCGATGGTCACGGTCAGCTTGTCGCCACGCAGCTCCCGTAATTTTGCCAACTTGGCCGCCGAACCAGACGCCGCTTTGGCTCCGGCTTTGGCGATGTCGGTATGCAGCTTCTGAGATGGATTGTACTCCGGGATAGGCAGCTTCCACAGGTGCTTTTGCAGGTCGCGGGTATTCCCGGACCAGTTTGGTGTGGTGAACTGGTTTACGGCAGTCGCAAGGGTTTCGCTGTTGATGATGCCCAAGAGGAAGTTGGCTTCATCGATGTTTTCGCAGGCTACCCAGAAGAGCTTGTAATCCACGATGACGGTATCGTCCTTCAGAATCGACGCTGTGGGCTGTCCAGCCGAGGTGTACGCAACACGAACTGGCCTGCCTCCTGAATCCCGCTGCCAGTCCAACTGCGACGACAGCTTGTGCAGATAGTCCAACTGTCCCAGCAGGTTCAATCGGTTCACCGGAGCCTTGTTTTCTTCCCACAGCCGGCTCACCGTCTGCCAGCGCTCCCGCATTCGACGTTCCAGTCCACCCATACGAATACCGCCGTGCCCATCAGGGTCTGCGGGGATGGCGTGATCGCCCTGCTTCAACGGCAACAGCGCCTTCAGGGGTTCCAGGGTCACGTAAGGTGCGACGGTCTCACCCAGATGCACGTCAAAGAGGTGCTTATCTTCAACGGTCTGGCCCGTGATGACGGTCAGGTCCAGATTTTTCCACGGAGCCTTGTCCTGGCTCCCCCTGCGGGGATTCACCGTTATCGTCGGCGCAACCTTCACGACGGCGGAGTTCTCTGTCTCATGCACGAAGAACAGACAGCGCGGGACGATGACCGCGCCCTGGCGGGAATGGTCGGAGTAGGGAGAATCGCCCGCTACGCCGGTGTCGGTGATCCCGTCGAGGTAGCGTTGCATGTAACCAGACCCGGCTGGGCCAATCCACCGCTCAGCCGCGCCTTGCAACGGTTTGCCCTGCTCGTCAGGATGGCACTTGCGGGCGAAGGCCACCGACGCCGCGATGGGGAAGAAGGTGTTGGGTTCCAGCCCTTCCAGGTCCCAGGCCGCCTTGAAGAAGTCCACGTGGATGGATGGACCCCTCCTGCCGGAACGCCACCGTCCGCTCCGCCACTTGGAATACTGCCCCGCCTGCAATGCACTGTGGGGTAGCACGAAGCCGATGACTCCCCCGTCTTTCAGGTACAAGTCCACACTACGGGAGAAGAACAATCCGGCAACGTCCTGGTGGGTGGCGTAGCGTCCCCCTGCCCAGATGCCGTAGCGGTTCCGGCTCAGGTTCTGGAGTTCGTCCCTCAAAATGTCGGCCGTCTGGTTGTAATTGATCCAGGGAGGGTTGCCGATTACCACGTCCACCCGGGCTCGCGACAGTGCCACCGGACGTACCATGTTGCGCGTGTAGTAGGCCCAGATGTGGTTCCGGCCTTCGTCGTGAAGACGTTGCATGGTCTTGATAGTCTCTTCCATGACTTTGCGCTCGGTGCGATCATGGATGCCGTTGTCGTCCAAGGCCAGCAATGGATCTCCTCCGCCCTCGGTATATGCTGCCACGTCACCCATGAGTGCGTCGAAGTCTTCGGCCCGTTCCACCAGACTCACGGGAAAGACCAGTTCGGTGTTCTCATTGTCGCCGGTCTGAATGGTGATCTCCTTCTCGGCGAACAGATCGCCAGTGCGAAAGCGCAACTGAAGGGCGTCGCCAAGGTAGACCGGAATGGAGAGCGCGTCGTCCCACCCTGCGGCACCGGCGGCATTGATGGTTGGACGGGCGGCTAGGGTCCAAGAGGCCCGTGCCAGGTGCACTGCCACTGGATGCACGTCGATGCCGGCTACCGCCTCCCGCAGGCGATTGAGCGTCTCCTTCGGCTCCCAATCGGTCTCGCCAGCGGCCGCGATGAAATGGGACACCGCCTCGGTAACGAAAGCTCCTGAGCCGCAGGCCGGGTCCAAAACCCGCTGCTTCAGAGGGTCATCCACCAGTTCTCTCACCATGACGCGGGCCAGCCACCGCGGGGTATAATATTCGCCCAGCTGACGCCTTTCCTCTGGCGGTATCACCGTCTCATACAGGGCGGCGGCGGTGTCCGGCGGCGCCTCGGACCAGTTGAACCGGGCTACTCTACGGGCCAGCGTTCTCAGCAGGGGGTTGCCACCCACTTCGATGGGCCAAGCGAAGAAGTCCGATTCGAGCACACCACGCAACCCGGTGGCTCGGAACAGTTCCCCACCCTGGAGCAGGTCGGCGGGGTCGGTCTCGGCCAGACGGTGGATGTCGATGCCGAAAGAAGCCTGTACCACCATACCAATGACGGCGCCCAGGTAGGTGTGGCGCACGAACAGGTCGTCCATCTCCTCGGTGCCGACGCCAACCGCAGCTAGTCGGGCCTGCGCCTCGGCGCTCATTCCCTCCGTGGTGTAGGCGATTTCACCCAGGGCGGTGCGCAACAGGTCATACCACAACGTCCGCTTGACCCGTATGGTCTCCAGCTTCGCGTTCCCGTCGTAGAGGGCTTTCAGGGCGGCGATGTCCCTTTGGTAGGAAGGGCTGGCGGGGCCGAAGTGCTCCGCGATGCTTTCCCTATCGGGGCTGACGTCTTCTAGGGATACCAGCGCCGTATCCCGCAGCCACTCGTACAGGGGAAACCACCCGTCCGGGTCTTCTAGGGTGAAGGCATAGGGGCGCGTCAAACGGACCTCGCCTGCTCCGGGCCAGCGCAGTAGCCAACGCTTGCCGTCCGTGAGGATGCCCATGCGGACCCTTTCCTGATCCGCTGATTGGGCCAGGTAGTCATCCAGTTGTCGCACGTTCTCAGGGTCGGGTTCTCCTCCGGCGACGGTGCCAATCCGCCGCTTGAATTCGATGAAGGTGTCCAGGGCAGTCAGGTCAACAGCCCGCCGGGAAGCGTCCGAGGGCGGGTTTTCCTCGACAATCTCTTCGCTATCGGCCAGGCCGGTGAGGATGAGGAAGTCCCTGACCGCGCTGGTGATGTTGGCTTCGGGTTGAAAGTTGTCGTGCCGATGTAGAATCTGTGCAGCCGCATTGCGGTATCGCGGGTCTTGAATGTCGATGTGTTGTGTCATGCTCTCGCTCACCGGCGTTTAGGGATCGGAATGCTCAGCAAGTGTCAAAACCCTAGAGAACAGCAAGGAAGCAACTGCCACGTTCACTCCCTGTGCCGCCAGCGGCAGCATGCCAAAGTCTATCCAAGGATCATTCCCAAACGTCATACCACGTTCTCTCATCGTGCGTCAGTTGCCGCGCAACCTGCGTAGTTCCTCTTCAAACTCTGGGTTACGGGCCTCGGCTTGGACGAGTCCTCCTGTTCCCGTTGGCATGCCCGCTGCTTGTCAGAAACGTCGCGATAGGTAGCTCCGTCGCCAGGTCACACAAAATCAGAGGGCCTTCCTACCACCGCAGGTTCAGACCCAAAGCACGGTTGAGCCAGGCGCGTCTGTTCCACCACATTAAGTCTCAGGCCCAATCATGCTCACATCAAAGATGAGATGCGTGAGACGAATTCGTTGGAGAGGCGAGGGTCGCCCATGATTGGACTCGAAAACAGTGTTTAGGGGTCCAATCGCCTCGGCAGGCATCAAAGTATGAGCAGGACCCATAGATTGATTTACTGCAACATGAGCATTGACGCGCTGGATCACCTCACCAGGAGTGCCACGAATGACATAGCCCACCATCCCTCCGACTCGAGCTTTTGACCCATAGTATCCCCTAACAAATCGGTCGATTCCACACACGACGTAGAGGCGAGCCAAGTGATCTGGCGCAAGGCGCTTGCATTCGATACTAACGTAGGCGTCTTCGGTAAGAAAACCCCACGACACCACTATGTCGATGCAAGGCGCTCGGTCGGGATCTGCGCGTCCTGCCAGCATCTCATCCGTGGGTTCCACGAACTGGTATCGTGGTACCAGAGACAAGTTTCGCTCGCGCCTGATCTCATTCATGCACGCTACTAAGCGAACCGTGAAGTGGTTTTCGTAATCCCCGGCGCGTTCGAATCCCCCCGACTGCCATCGCTCGAACCCGTCCACAACGAGTTGAAGGATTGCTCTCTCGATCTCGATGGAAAGTTCGCCAGCTAGTGAAGCCGGCGAACCAATGGGAAGATCATGGAAAGCGGACGTCATATGGAACGTGCCGATTGTCCGTTGCCATCTAAAGATGCCGCTCGCAGTAGCTCGGCGATGGTTTCGTCGGCATCATTGTATGCAGCCGACTCCGTCCAGAAGCGGTGTTCTGCGGGTTTCACTATGTGAATTCGTTCGGATTCATATACCTTGATGTTCCGTCTGAAATACAAGCTGCGCGAATGCTGCTCGGTGGCAATTCGCTCCAGATTCACCAACAGATTGTTGAGGTCCAACTCGGATGCTGTACGGAGTTGCTGTCTCTGATCTTCTCTAGGGGAAAGTTGAAACGAAACTGCTCTATAGGGAGTAGTTCCTTGGTAGACCGTTGGCAGCAATGTCCTACTCCCGCCAGTAGTATTCTCTAACACCTCGGCAAATGCATGGGCATATAAAGCTAGCTGATCGGTAGAGGGCGCTTCGAAGGCATTTGCCCGCAAACCGCGGTAGTGACGGTCCACGGCTGTATCTAGGAAATCCTCTATTAC
>JAJDXU010000041.1 GCA_022823105.1 Dehalococcoidia bacterium | reverse complement strand
CATCGCGCATCCGGGCAGCGACGGACGACAGATAACTCTCGGCGTGCCCTGCTCGATGAGCCTCCATTTCGTGAGAATGCAGCTCGGGATTGAGGGCCTGCCCTATGGTGGGATGATCTGGCTCTATGGCCAGCAGCAGGGTCATGGGAAGGGACAGCCGTGAGGCGAATGCCCTGGCGTAGGGAAGTACCTGCTCTGAGATGTCGGAACCGTCAAGAGGCGTTAGAATTCGCGTGTACATTGTCGTCTGAGCCACCTCTTAGTAACTTGCATTTCCATGATACATCACTTTGCTCAGTCGTCAGCAGGCAACGGTGAGAACCCCCTTCCCCGCAGGGTCTCGCTGTCCTCGCCGTTCACTTCAGGTGCATCCACGGGCTGGGAGACCAACCCGTAATTTACGGCGTACAGTCGTTCGTATACGCCGCCAAGCGCAAGAAGTTCATCGTGAGTGCCCATTTCAACCAGCCGGCCCCGGTTCAGGACAATGATCTTGTCGGCGTTTCGCACCGTGGACAGCCGGTGAGCGATCACGATGGAGGTGCGGCCCTGAAGCACCCGCTGCAGCGCTCTCTGAATCAGCAGTTCCGTCTGGGTATCGATGTTGGCCGTGGCTTCGTCCAGGATGATGATACGCGGGTTGCCTATGATTGCGCGGGCGAAGCTGAGCAATTGCCGTTGCCCCACGCTCAGGTTGACGCCTCTCTCGGCAAGGACGGTGTCATAGCCGTTTTCGAGGCCGATGATGAAGTCGTGTGCGCCGACGGTTCTGGCAGCGTCCATGACTTCCTGGATTGTCGCGTCCTCGTGGTTGTAGCGAATGTTGTCGGCGACCGTGCCCGAGAACAAATACGGTTCCTGGAGCACCATGCTCATCTGTCCGGCCAGCGAACTGCGGGTGACGTGACGGATATCGTGGCCGTCCACCATGATCCGCCCCTGCGTGACGTCGGCGAATCGGGCGATCAGGGTGACCATCGTACTCTTGCCGGCGCCGGTGGACCCGACGATGGCAACGTTTTCGCCGGGGCGTATGTGCAGGTTGATGTCCTCGAGTACGTCCACTCCGGGAACGTAGTGGAAGCGCACGTCCTCGAACTCGATCTCGCCCTTGATTTCGGGAAGATCGGGAGCGTCCGGGTCGTCCTGAACCTCCGGATTTAAGTCCAGCACTTCGAATATGCGGACGCCCGCGGCCATTGCCCGCTGCAGCTGACTGTACTGCATGGTCAGGTGGCGAATCGGCTCGAAGAAGCGCTGAATATACAGGGCAAAAGCTACGAGAACCCCGGGCTCCAGCTCGCCCCTTCCCGCCATCAGTCCTCCGGCAAGCACCACGCCGAACCCCATGGCCACCCCGATGAGCAGCTCGACCAGGGGCTGCAGGCCGCCCGAGAACTTGCTCGCCTCCAGGTTGGCGTTCAGGTGCTCGGTGTTCAACTCGTCGAAGTGGGCCATGTTGGCCTCTTGACGATTGAGGCTCTGCACCACCCGCACGCCGGTGATGTTCTGGTTGTACTCCCCGTTGACCATGGCAATGGCGCGGCGGATACGCATGAAAGAGTGCCGCGCGAATTTCTGCCAGTAGGCCAGGACGAGGAAAAGCGGCGGGACGATTGCCAGACAGATCAGGGCCAGCTGCCAGTCTATGATCAGCATCATGGTGATGATGCCGACCAGGCTCAGTATGTCCGAGAAGCTCTGAACGATCAGTTCGAAAGTTTCCTGCAGTTGGAGCACGTCGCTCTGGCTGCGGGACATGATCCGACCCACGGGGGTACGGTGGTAAAAGGATGGGGACATTTCCTGCAGGTGGTTGAACATCCTGGTGCGAAGCGAGTACAGGATGCCCTGGCCCACCCTTGGCATGAACACGAACTGGAAGTAGTTGGATATGAAGTGGACCACCGCAACCAGCAGAAACGCTCCGCCGACCCAGTGGAGCAGGGCGACGTTGCTACCCTTAACCGCGTCGTCCATGCCCACCTTGACAAGGTAGGGGATACATACGTTGGCGGCTGTGTAGAGGATCACGGCCATGACGGCCAGGATGGCGTAGCGCTTGTAAGGAGCGATGTAGGTCATCAACCGCATTACGACCTTGTGGTCGTATGCGGCGCCCACGATTGATTCATCGCTGAGATTGTCGGCCGTGGGGGCGCGGTCGCCTGCGGCATTGAGGCCGCGCATGCCCCCCATCATTCCGCCGAAGCCGCCCCCTGGGCCGGCCATTCGCATGCTAGGTCCTTCCCGCGGCCGCTTCGGGCGCCATTGCAACGTCCAGCATCAACTCCTCCTGTGGGCGCAGTTGGAGCTCGAGGATCTCGTGGTAGATGCCCCCGATACCGTCCAGCTGCTCGTGCGAGCCCTGTTCCACGATTCGCCCTCGCTCGAGCACAATGATGTGGTCGGCGTTTTGTACCGTGCTGAGCCGGTGCGCGATGACGAAGGTGGTGCGCCCCTGCATGACCGCCACCATCGCGGCGTGGATCAATCTTTCCGTCTCCACGTCGACGCTCGATGTGGAGTCGTCCAGAATCAGGATGGGCGGGTCGATGAGGACGCTGCGGGCAATGGACAACCGCTGCCGCTGTCCTCCCGACAGTGTGGTGCCGCGCTCGCCGACCCAGGTGTCGTACCCGTCGGGCAGACTCATGATGTGGTCGTGGAGTTGGGCGACCTGGGCCGCCCTCACGACGTCCTCATGGCTGGCGTCCCGCGCGCCGTAGGCGATGTTGTCGCGTATGGTCGCGCTGAAGAGGAACACGTCCTGCTGCACTATACCCACGTTGCGACGCAGCGACTCCAGGGTGAAATCGCGGATGTCCCTGCCGTCAATGGTGATCCTTCCTTCGGTTGCGTCGTAGAAACGGGGCAGGAGGTTCACGATGGTGCTCTTGCCGCTGCCGGGCGCCCCCAGAATGGCGATGACCTCGTTCTTCCGGGCGGTGATGTCCACGTTTTGCAGTGCGGGAGCCTGCTGGTAGTAACTGAAGGATACGTTCTCGAAGCGAACCGTCCCCTCTGCCCGGCCCAGGTCAACTGCGTCCTCCCGTTCCAGCACCGGCGACGGAGCGTCGAGCACGTCGAACAGCCGTCGACCGGAGGATATGGCGCGGGAGAAGCTGTTGATGATGAAACCGGCCAAACTCAAAACCAGCAGGAGCAGCATCTCCGGGGCCGGTTCGCGGTATCGCGCCCCGCCCGGGAAGAGCCGCGTCATCAG
>JAJDXU010000307.1 GCA_022823105.1 Dehalococcoidia bacterium | reverse complement strand
CTCAATATCGGCGCGCAGGGCCTGGTAATCCTCCGGCCCCAGGGGTCGATTGCGTACGACGACCTGCGTGTTGATGATGGTCGGCGACGTGGTCGCGAGGGCGTGGCGCAGGCCGGCCTCGGCCAGGGCGTGGGAATACATGGCGCCCAACGCCATGATGGTGACGGCGGCGAGGACGCCAAAAGCCGTCACAGCAAGCAGCCCCCACGCCGAACGCAAGCGTCGGGGCAACAACCAGAGCAGAAGTCCCAGGTTCTGCAACAATCTACAGTGAGAACGGCCGGTCCGCGACGGTGGAACGTTCGCGGTCCGCCGGTGATATGTTCAAAGTCCTGCCACTCGTGAGGCAATAACCGCGTTAGCGGCGCTGCCAGCGGCGGAAAGCATACCATAACGCCGGGGACAACACGGAACCGAAGGCGAAAATTCGCCCGGTCAACCAGCCCGATCGCGTCATGCAGCGAGGGTGGGCGGAAAGCAAAAGGGGCGGGTTTTGAACCCGCCCCTGGCTCATGGGGATTGTTCGGCGGGGAGAATCCGCCCGGAAGGTTGTTCAGATATCGACGGCGCCGGATTCCTGACCGACGGGCGCCGGTGCATCGGACATCTGCGGCGGTGGTGGTGGCGGTGCCGCTCGGCGCGGCTGTGGCCGGCTCGACTCGGCTTCCGCGGCGAGTCTGGCCATGATCATGGTGGTCAACTCCCGCCGCATGGGGACGGCGTCGAGATTGCACCCGGCGAACACCTCGAAGCCGGGCGAAAGCTGTTCGATCATCTGACGGACTCGGGTGCTTCCGTGCCGGGCGGCGATGATCATGCGCGTGGATTGAGGATCACGGGCCAGGCCTTCTTGCTCTTCCTGTTCCTGCGGCTCGGTAATCTGGTCAAGTTCATCCTCGTAATCCATGCGGTCCACCACGCTGAGGGCGGCGGTGGCTTCGCGACGGAACGTATCCACCTCCCGGAGGGTTTCGGCAAGCCGGGTCACCAGGTTGGCGGCGCTGGCGATGATTTCAGGCAGATTTTCCTGGGCCTGATTGGCGGCTTCGAGGGCGTAGCGTGCGCGTTCGATGGCGTCGTTGCGATGCTGTTCCCGCTCCTCCATTCGTTGCAGGATGCTGACCTGTTGTCGCAAGGCCGGCGCCTCGGATGCCAGGGTTTCGAGCCTTTCAACATATGCGGCTGCTTCTTCGGCCTTGCGCAACCGTTGAGTGAGTTCGTTGGACAATTCGTCTGGCATGGTTGTGATTCCCCTTGCTCTTCCAGCCCAAGGCTGCTCGATTATGCAGATTTCGAATGTATGGGAGCGACGGCGTGTTGTCAGGACAACAGGCGAGCAGCCGACGCCCCGGTTGGCACCGTTTTTATATCAGACCAGGAACACAAACCGAGACATAACGGAAATGCTGATTTGCGTAATTTTTTGAAAGCGGCCAACTGGTTGCGGTCAAGGGGCGCCGGACCAGGCGATGGGAGTCTGTGAATAAACCGCTTGCCAATCCGGTCTTCTTTCTCCTGCGTGCCGATTTTGGCTGGAACCGTCATTGCGCGTCCGCCTTTGGCGGACGCGCAATGACAACGGTGAATTTGAGAAAGCCCGGTCCAGTGACACTTCCCCGTTGCCCCTGCCCTCCCTCAGTCCTTACCATCAAACTACCGGACCGCGCGCATCCAACCCGGCGTCCCACCCCCGACCGGTCCCATGCCCTACTCCAAGTGCCACTCCAACAAAACCGCTCACCCGCCCGCCAAAACCATGATTATGACCGCCAAAACCGCGCTCTCCGCCCCCATGACCGGCCCCACAGTCCTACTCAAATAAGCGGAAATGAGCGGAAATGAGCTGGATTTCCAAAAATCTACGTCGTACCCGTCCGGCCAATCCGGCAACACCGTAAATCCTTCTGCCTTTGGCGTATGACAATCACGATGCGATCCCACCACCATCTCCCAACTCCGCCGCCGCGCCGCCGCACAGCGTGGCACCCCTTGGATCCCTGCCCCATCCCCGCAAGTAGTGTGAAAATCCTTGACATCCAACACGGATACTTTCGCTGGAACTGTCATAGCGAGCCCGCTGGGGGCGGACTGGCTACTGGCGATGACAAACTGGGTACTCGTGAGGGCCTTCTTTCATTGGCAACTCTCCCCAGGGGCCGCTATAATACCCGGCAATCTATGCTCAAAGGGGGCATTACGTGACTACCAACGGCACCACCAATGGCCAGGCTTCCTTCAACGCCGACGAACTGCAGGTGTTCTTCCGCGGCCAGTTCGTTCCGGTAAGCGAGGCCAAAGTAAGCGTAATGACCCACGCACTGCACTACGGGACGGGCGTATTCGAGGGGATACGCGGCAACTGGAACGAGGACCAGGGCGCGATCAACATCTTCCGCATGCGGGAGCACTACGCGCGCCTGCTCGATGGCTGCCGGATCCTGATGCTGGACATACCCTACACCGCCGACGAGCTTTGCGACATCACCACGCAGTTGGTGGAACGCAACCGCCATACCAGCGACATCTACATCCGCCCGCTGGCCTACAAGAGCGAGGAATTGGTCGCCAACCTGAAGTTGCAGGAACTCTCCGCCGACTTCACGTTGATCACCGTCCCGTTCGGCAACTACCTGGGCAGCGACCGGCTGCGATGCTGCACCTCGTCATGGCGACGCGTTGACGACCCCATGATACCGGCCCGCATCAAGGCCTGCGGCATCTACGTCAACAGCATACTGGCCAAGACCGAGGCCACCCTGAGCGGGTTCGATGAAGCCATCCTGCTGAACCATGACGGGCACGTGTCGGAAGGCTCAGGTGAGAACCTGTTCATGGTGAAGGACGGCCGCATCTACACGCCCGGGTTGGAAGACAACGCGCTGGGCGGCATTACCCGCGACACCGTGATGCAGTTGGCTCGCGCGGAGCTGGGGCTGGACATCGATATGAGGACCATCGACCGGAGTGAGCTGTACCTGGCCGACGAGGTGTTCCTCAGCGGCACGGCGGCGCACCTCACGCCCGTGGTGGAACTGGACTGCCGCCCCATCGCCAACGGTGAACCCGGACCCATCACCAGCCAACTCCAGGCGATGTATTTCGACATCGTGGTGGGCAACAACCCCAAATACCGGCACTGGTGCACCCAGGTCAAGACGGGGAACCTGGTACCGGC
>JAJDXU010000321.1 GCA_022823105.1 Dehalococcoidia bacterium | reverse complement strand
CCGTCCACGCCCACGGCGTCCATCGCCGCCACCATGTCGTCGCCGGTAACCTCCTCCGGCCCGGTCAAAAACCCGACCCACGGGCGTTCCGGCGTGTTCCGCTGGTAAGCATGCACCTGGCAGTCAATCGTCAGCGCCATGATCATCCTCCTTGTCCAAATGAGTTCTGGCTTGTCTAAATGAGTTCTAGTCGTAATGCATTCCGGTCAATCTATGCTCAAAACGGTGAGCCTCACCCGTCTGCGCGGATAATACCAGACCGAGCGATCAAAAAAAGCGATCGCATCCTCTCCATCCTGTATATCGATGTAAAATGCCCCTGCCTTGCGCCA
Source organism: Dehalococcoidia bacterium (assembly GCA_022823105.1). Classification (GTDB taxonomy): domain Bacteria; phylum Chloroflexota; class Dehalococcoidia; order Lucifugimonadales; family UBA3495; genus Bin87. The sequence goes on along the minus strand of JAJDXU010000321.1, from coordinate 8,489 downwards.
TTGCATACCGCCGGCTATGATGTCCGCGACCCCCAATCCCGCCCCTTTCCCCGCACGGAAAGGCGCATCTGCTGAGGACTTTTGACGTTATGACTACTGCAACGCAGTCCTGGACTTCCAGCATCACCGAGGTGGCCGGCTCCAACGTGGAGGTGGTCTCCGGCGGTTCCGGCTCCCCCCTCGTCATCCTGCCCGACGAGCTGGGGCATCCCGGCTGGCTGCGCTACCACGAAGCCCTGGCCCAGAACCACACCCTGCACATCCCGTCGCTGCCCGGCATCGGCGGCTCCGACGTGCTGGACTGGTCCATGAGCATCCACGACCTCGCCATCTGGTACCTGGGCGCGCTGGACAAGCTGGGCCTGGAGGGCGCCGACCTCATGGGCTTCTCCCTCGGTGGCTGGATCGCCGCCGAGCTGGCCACCATGTGCCCGCAGCAGTTCGGCCACCTGGTCCTCGTGGGCGCCGGCGGCATCCGCCCGCCCGGCGGCGAGATCTACGACATCTTCGAGGTCACGCCACCCATGTACATCCGCGACTCCCTGCTCGACCCCGACGGCACGCCCGAATACCGCACCGTCTGTCCCGCCGAGCCCGAGGAGGACATCCTGGAGCGCTGGGAACTGGGCATGGAGGCCACCTGCCGCGTCGCGTGGCGTCCCTACATGCACGACCCGGGCCTGGTCCACCAAGTGTACCGCCTGGAGCGTCTCCCCACCATGCTCATCTGGGGCGCGCAGGACGCGATAGTCCCCGTAGCCGCCGCCGAAGAATACCACCGCCGCATCCCCAACAGCCGCCTCGAAATCATCCAAAACTGCGGCCACCACCCCGAACTCGAAGCCACCGACCAGTTCGTGGCCCTGGTGGAGGACTTGTTGGCGTAGAACGATCAACAATGCGATATTGATCAATTGTGGTGAGGACGGACGCTAACATGATCATGCGAGACCCGCCGGATGACGCGCTGCTGGTGCAGCTCTACTCATGTTTCAGCGAACATACCCGTTCCGCCGGCTGGTTGATGGATCCGTGGCAACCACACGTCAAGCGCGAATTCACAGACTGGTTGCGGCGCTACCTGGTTCAGCCGGCTGCGGAGCCACCCCTCAAAGACTACGAGAGAGCGGCCTTGGATACACTGCGTGAATGCTGGGCCGAGGCGAACGCCGACTTGCCGGTCCAGTCGCTCTGAACACCATACGGCCTGATCGCTGATGTTGTCGTCCCAGCTGCCGACAGCATACGCAGATACGTCCGCTTTACTCGCTGTCGCTCTTGAGGAACCGACCGGAGGCATTAGCGCCCAGCGGCTTGCGCAATTTCCCCGCCTGGTCGCGTCCAACCTTTTGGAAGCGGAAATGCGCGCCGCTTTCGTACGTCTGAGGCGGGACTTTGACGACGGCCTGTTGTCCGATATCGAATGGATTTTCCCAGACCGTCCCCTGACGAAAGAGATAAAGGACGCGCTGAACGTCGCTTACCTACGTGGCGCAGACTTGTGGCACATTGCCACAGCTCTATACGTCAAAGATACCATTGTCGGCGAGATGACATTCATCACGCTGGATAACAGACAACGCGCCGCAGCCGCCCACCTGGGATTCGCAACCTGAAGGAAACCGGCCGATACTGGCAATGGATAAGGGGATAGCATCATCCCCGTACCCGCCGCCGAGGAATACCACCGCCACATCCCCAACAGCCGCCTCGAAATAATCCAAAACTGCGGCCACCACCCCGAGCTGGAGACAACAGAGCAGTTTGTGGCGCTGGTGGAAACTGCCTAGAGTAGCGAATGGGCAACCTCTTCCGAAAATTCGTGCTCAGGGCATTCCGAAAATGAATGAAGGAGATAATAATGGTCAGCAAGATTCGATTGTGGCAAGTCGAAGACGGGCAACAGCCTACTGAAATATCCAGTGCCAAGATTGCCTATGAAGAGCATCTTGAAGATTGGCTCGAGGCCGACATTTCAATGCTAGACACCGGGTTGTTGGTAATAGGCCGCCAAGTACGAACAGAATTTGGGGGCGAAATAGATCTGCTTTGCTTGGATGCTGGGGGAAATGTGGTTGTAGTTGAACTAAAAAAGGGACAAACACCGCGTGATGTGACAGCACAAGCACTAGATTACGCTTCTTGGGTGAGTGATTTAACGCCTGAGAAAGTCAAAGATATAGCGAATCGCTACTTCGAAAAACGATCTAGGACGCTTGGCGACGAACCGGTCACACTCGAAGAAATGCTTCCAGAGTATTATCCGGATGAATCAGGTTATGAACTGAACACAAGCCACCGGATTTTGATAGTAGCAGAAGCCATGGACGATCAAACGGAAAGGATAGTCAAATATCTATCCGATATGAGCGTGCCTATTAACGTAGCTACCGTACAACACTTTGAGAGTTCTAGTGGGCAGCAACTACTAGCTAGAGTGTTCCTTGTCGAACCAGAAGAGGCGGCTCGAAAAAGGGCGACTAACAGCCAACCTCCCCTCCTCAGACAAGAACAAGAGGCGATGGCCGACGACCGGGGGGTACGTCGTTTGTATGATGTGTTTCGTAAGGAGAGACCCAAAAGTCTACAGCACGTTGCCAATGCACGTCGGGGCTTCGCTTACCGTGTACAGAAAGCGGATGCGGCGTGGGTTCAAGCAGTGAAGTTCCAACTAGACGAGAGCGCGAGTGATCAAGGAATTCGCTTTGAACTGAGAAGTTCTGTGTTCATGAATGAATTTGGAATGACTCCCGAAACTATAACCGATATGCTGCCTGAATCAACGGAAGTTAGACAATCGGGACATTGGACCCACGCGGGTTATTTTGCTACTGATCGGGAAATTACGAATTTCACCGAAGCGGTCAAAAAGGCTGGTGCTTAAGCGGCAACGAGCGCAATGACTAAAAGTCTCTGGTTTTGGAAGCTACCACCGGAACCACACACTGGTGATATGGCTGAACGGCCAAGTGCTCTCGTTACACAGCTTGTGCATTCGCGAGCCAAGCCACATCAACCTCACCAAAACAACGCAATTGATCGCCAGTCGTGTGCCCGTCGCGGCTCACACTCCACTCATGATCGATTGAACGTGCTTACCTGCCCCTGACGTGCAAGGCTGCACAATGGGTTGAGCGAACAACCGTCCCCATAAACGTGCCCAAGCAATAGGCATGATCGCGTGCTGGGACTAGCCGCGTTATCGCTGTCCGGACATTGATCCTATTTGGGTTTGTCCATTTACATGGTTGAGTCAAACTTCCAGACGAACCATTTTCCGACGCGCGAAAGGGAATTGGCGCGCCGCCGAACTCGCATCCCTCAAGCGTTCAAAACGGACTCACCACCACCACCCCGTTGTATTCCTGCCCCGCGTTCAGATCCTCGGTGATAATCCGCGCGCAACCCGCGTGCTCGGCGGCAGCAACAATCAGCGCATCCCAATACGAGATCTGGTATCTCCCGCACGTCTCCACCGCCCGCCGCACCAACGATAGGTCCAGGGGGACCACTGGCAGGGCGCTAACTTCCTCTATCACCTGCGTGGCTTCTTCAATGGACAATCGATTCGGAAGCCTCCTGGTCGCTACGTTGAAGAATTCGCCTAGGACTTGCGCGGAAAGCACCCCCGTATCATTCGCCACGGCATCGTCTAGCAGCCTTTGTGCTATCCTCTGTTTCCTCCGGTCGCGCGGGTCATACGCATAGACCAGGATGTTGGCGTCGAAAAAATCCCTACTGCCCGTAGTAATAGCGGTACGGCCGGTCATATAAATCATCCCTCGTCCGCACCGGAGAGCCTAGTTCTCCCTCGCCACGGTCAATCGCCTCTCGCATCCTGGTGATGCGCTCCAGACGAGCGCCGGCCGCGCTGTTCGCCATCCCCGTCAGGTACTCCGCCACCATCTCCGCCACCGTCATATCCCGGGCGGCGGCAATCTTGCTGACTTTCGCCGCAGTTTCCTCGTCAATGTCCAGATTGAGGTTCATGTTGCCGTCTCCTGATACAAGTGGCGGGCAAGCAACACGGACGCCTGCCCACCACTCATTATACCGCCGTGCCGCTATGCGCCCGGATCAGTGCGCAATCGTGCTCGGCGCGAACCCCCCGTACCGCGGGTACTGCGAGCAGATGAACTCCAGGTAGGACGGCTGGCCCTGCTCGTTCGCCGCCATCGCCCGCTCGAACGCCGGTATCACGTCCGACGGCTCCGTGACCCGCTCGGTGTACAGCCCAAGCTCCGCCACCGCCCGCGACATGTTCACGTCCTCGGGACCCAGCACCCGGTGCGTGTACGGGTCGTGCCCGTCGCCCCAGAAGCCGGGACCGTAGCCCGCGAACCCGCCGTTGGCCACGTGCGCCACCGTGATGCCCAGGTTCTGCCGCACCGGCACCTCCAGGTTGCCCAGCATGTAGCCCACGCCCGCGTCGCCGGTCACCGCCACCGCCTGCCGGTCGGGGTAGGCCAGCTTGGCCGCCATGGCGCCGGCCAGCCCGAACCCCAGCGTCGAGATGTTGCCCCAGCCCAGGAACCCGCGCGGGATCAGCGTGTCGTACACCGTGCTCAGTTGGTCGCGCGTGTTGCCGGAGTCATGGGTCACGAACGACTTGTACGGGTCCAGCACCTTCATCATGTCGCCGAACACGCGGTACGGGTTGATCGGCGCGTCGTTGGACGCCATCGCCTCCCGGTACTCGGCCAGGCCGGCGTCCCGCGCCTCGCGCACCTCGGTCACCACGTTGCCGGCGGGACGACCCGCGCCGTCGGTGCGCCGCGACGCCTCGTCGGCCAGCGCCTGCAAGACGAACTTCGCGTCGCCCAGCACCGCGTGATGCGTCGGGAAGATGCGGTTCAGGTGGAACTCGTCCAGGTTGCACTGGATGATCGTCTTGCTCGGCGCGTTGGGAATCCCGTGGGTGAACCGCCCCGGCGACAGGCTGCTGCCCACCGTCAGGATCACGTCGCTCTTGTTCAGATACGCGATGGGATGCTCGCCGCGCACGCCCACGAACAGCGGGTGGTTCTCCGGAAACGCCCCCTTGGCCTTCAGCGTCGTGATCACCGGCGCGTTCAGCATCTCCGCCAGCGCCACCAGTTCCGACGACGCCCCCGCGTAGATCACGCCCTCGCCGGCGTAGATGAGCGGATTGGACGCGCCCATGATCAGGTCGATGGCCTGCGCCACGTCCGACGGGTCCGGCCCCGACCTGTACCCGCGCACGGGGTAATACGGGTCAACGGTCTCGTCGTAGATGCCCGCCGCGTTGGGCACCGCCAGCACCACCGGACCGGGACGCCCGCTGCGCAGCATCGAGAACGCCCGCCGCATGAACTCCGGCGTCCGCTCGGGACGGTCGATGTAGCCGAACCACTTGGTCACGGTCTTGAGACTGGTGGTCACGTCGAACTGCGTGTTCTCGGTGCTGCCGGCCGGCACGCCGTCGGTGATGCACAGCATCGGCGAGTTGTCCTCAAACGCCTGCGCCAGCCCGGGGTACGAGTACTGCAGGCCCGCGCCGTTCACGCCGCCCTGCACCGTGCACACGCCGATGCGGTCGCCGCCCGTCACCCGCGAGTACGCGTCGGCCAGGGCCACGGCGTAGCGGTCGTCCCGCATCATGATCATGGGCACGCCCTCGCGCCCCAGCGCGTTGTTCACCCGGCAGACGGGAAACGTGGAAACCCACTCAACCCCCTCCGCCTTCAAAATCCGCGCAATGGAAGTGGCAACATCAATACTCATACTCAAAAACCTCGTTTTAGCGTTTTGCAATCAATTGATCAGCGCCAGCAGTCTGCCGACAAGGTATCGTACCAGAGGGAAAGAGTCTTCCAAAGTGCCGTCAAACATCCGACCATGATAGAAGTAGATGTGACATTGCTCCGCCGCTTTGCCGCCGTCCCACATCTGCCAATCCTGGCGCTCAATGGCCAACTTTTTCGCGGCTGAGGTCAAATCCCGGTGATATTGGTACGGCCAGCCGTTATCCTGCGCCACGGCGATGATGGCATGCGCGGCCGCGCCCCAGAGCATTTCAGCGGCATTGAGCCGTTTGCCGTCAGCGATCGCCTCGTTGGCGTCAAGCAGAAATTTCCGAGCCGCCTCAGCGTGCTCGGCCACCCACATCGGTTCCGTCAAGGTCAGTCGGCCAACTGCTGCAGCAAACCGATTAAACGGCGCACCGATATCATATCGGCCCAGGCGTCTTCCGGTAGCATCCAACCGTGCCTGGCGCGGTCGCCTCCGGCCCGCGCTGCCCGAAGGCCCATCTGTATCGACATCCCGTCGCCCGATTCGACATCCAGGCGCTTGGCAGCCTCGAACAGGTCGTCGTCGGTTTCGCACCGCCAATCACGCCGCCTCACCACCGCCCTGACTGCCGCAGTCGCAGCATCCCCAATCCGTTCGGAGCCGGCTTCCAGGTTGCCCAGCGCAAACTCGTGCTCGGCAGCAACGAGAAAGTCCTGGGCAGTCTGCAACTCCTCGCGCGTCAGCATCAGCGGCCTCCGGCCAGCAATCGAATACACCAAGCATAGCCCCAACCCGCCGGCCCGCGCAACCGAAATGACCGCCTGACCACAACGGCGCGTTGCCCCATAACAGAGGCTTTGCTATGATCCCGATTACAGACGGTTTCGGTGCACTGTCGGTCGAAACCGGCGGCCGTGCGCCTTTCAGCCAATTCCCACGCAAACGCCGATTCGTAACACGTCATGCAACTCCAGTTCAAACCCGAGGTTGCGTCGGATAACGCAGGGCCTCTCCCGTTTGACCGCGCGGAACTGCCAGCCGCCAGTGGCCAACCGGTGATGGCATGCGAGGACAATCTGCCATTCATGCAAAGGCTCATTGACGAGCGGTTGCAGATGAAGCTGATCGTCACTTCACCGCCCTACAACCTGGGCAAGGATTACGAGACCAAAGCCTCACTTGATGAATACTTGGAGCATCAGACTGAAGTTATCAATCAATGTGTCCGTTTGTTGCATCCCGAAGGCTCCATCTGCTGGCAGGTAGGCAACTACGTTGACAACGGCGAGGTGATCCCTCTCGACGTCCTGCTCTACCCGATTTTCCGCGCGGAAGGCCTGAAGCTGCGGAACCGCATCGTATGGCACTTCGGACACGGCCTGCATGCCTCAAAAAGATTGTCCGGCCGCTACGAAACGATCAACTGGTGGACCAAAAGCGACGACTACACCTGGAACCTCGACCCCATACGGGTGCCGGCAAAATACCCGGGCAAACGCCACTACAAGGGGCCCAACACCGGGCAACTCTCGGGCAACCCCAAGGGCAAAAATCCCAGCGATGTCTGGGAGTTCCCCAATGTCAAAAGCAACCATCCAGAGAAGACCATTCACCCCTGCCAATTTCCCGTCGAACTCGTGGAACGCCTCGTATTGTCCATGACCGACGAGGGCGACTCGGTATTCGATCCCTACATGGGTGTCGGTTCAACCATTGTCGCCGCGCTCATGCACGACCGCATTGCGTACGGTTGCGACATAGTGCCCGAGTACGTCGAGATCGCGCGCCAGCGGGTGGAACAGTTGCAGCGCGGCGTCCTGAAAACCCGCCCCATGGGCAAGCCCATCTATGATCCTTCCCTGCCCAGGGGAGGGCATTGATGCAGATCGCCGCCAAGTACTCCCACTTGAACGGTGAGGAATACCTGCTGGTGCATCAGCGCGAGCTCTGGGATCAAGTCCAATCCGTGATCACACAAATCGACGCGGAGCAATGCCGCACCAAACGGTCTCGGGAATCCAGGAAACGAGGTCAATTGCTGTTTTCGCCAACCGACTTGAACGCAGCTTTCAAAAGAGAATTCGAATCGCTTGGATGGAGTCAGGAAAGGCGCAGTTTCTGGGTAACCTCCGATGAGCGTCTGATGCGTAGACTGCACAACCTTCCGCCCGACGTGCAAAAGCGCGAGATCGAAAACGCCGGACACATCCCCATCGGCTCCTACAACCAAACCGATTTCGTCAAAAATCGCGTTGCCGTTGAAGTCCAGTGTTGCCGTTGAAGTCCAGTTCGGAAAGTATGCGTTCGTGGCCCACGATCTGTTTGTCAAGCACCTCCACTTCTACGTATCCGACACGATCGATGTGGGAATCGAAATTCTCCCCATGAAAGCGTTGGAGCAGGAAATGTCGTCCGGCGTGCCGTACTACGAGCGTGATTTGGTGAATGTGTTGCGCCAGGGTCGGGGCGTTCCGGCCGTTCCTCTGGTCCTCGTCGGCATAGTGCCGTAAACGGATACCCGCAACTCAAAATCCACTGACACCCACCCCATTGCCCCCACCCCTCCCCCATCCCCACCATATTAACCAGCGCCCGAAATCCAACCGCCTCCCAGGCCCCCAGCCGTACCATGCCCGCCTCCAAACCCCGCCTCTCGCCAACAACAACCCGCTCATCCTGAGCCAGTCGACGGACAAAGGAGCCATCCAAAGGACAAAGAAACCACCCAACCGAAA
>JAJDXU010000420.1 GCA_022823105.1 Dehalococcoidia bacterium | reverse complement strand
CTTGACGCCGGGGTTGACCTCACGGTCTACGACATCAGGCCTGAGGCTGCGGAGGCATTGGTCCAGCAAGGCGCACGCCGGGGCGACAGCGCCGAGTCGGCGGCGGCAGACTGCGAAATCGTTTGGACGTCGCTGCCCGGGCCGGCCCAGGTCGAGTCGGTGTTGCTCGGAGGCGAACCAGCAGTGCTGAGCGCGATGGCCGCGGGCGCGATTCTGGTGGATACGACCACGAACGATCCGGACGTGGCGCGGCGAGTGGCCGCGGCATGCTCCGCAAGGGGCCTCCACATGCTGGACGCTCCCGTCAGCGGCCGACCGCCAACCATGACGATGATGGTGGGGGGCCCTCACAGGATATTTGAAGAGGCGTCACCAAGCCTTGAAGCTGTCGCGGCGCAGGTCTTTTACGTCGGCGAGACGGGCGCCGGCTGCGTCGCCAAGCTTGCAACGCAATACATGGGCTACACCAACCTCATCGCCGCCATAGAGGGCATGCTCATTGCACGGCTGGGCGGCGTCGATCCGGCGGTGCTGGCGGAGATAGTACCGGTCAGCGCCGGCGCCAGCCGAGCGTTCAACGCCATTCCCAACTCGATACTGGACCGGTCTTTTCAAGCCGGCGGCACGTTGGACATCGTGGCCAAAGACGTCGCCTTGGCCTGCGAGTTGGCAGCAAAGGTGAACGCCCCGGCATCCACCGGGCAGTCTGCAAACAGCCTGTATCGTCAGGCTCAGGAAGCCGGCTGGGGTAACGAGGGCTATCCCATCGTCGCCAGGATCCTGGAATCGCTGGCCGGCGTAGAGTTGACCAGCGATTAACTGCGGCATCGCCGGCGACTGTGTGATAACATTCCCTGGTGCGATCCGCACTCGGAGGAGAACCATGGCGATCACGTTCCAACCCAGCGCTTACAGTGGCCTGGTTGACCAGGAAAATGGAATGGTCAGCCGGGAAATATTTGTGAACCCGGATATCTACGCGGAGGAACAGGATCGAATTTTCACGCGCGCCTGGTTGTTCGTGGGACACGAGAGCCAGGTTGCCAAGCCGGGCGACTTTTTCGTTTCCTCCATGGGTGAGGAATCGGTCATCCTCTGCCGAGACCGCGCGGGGGAAATCCACGTCTTCCTCAACTCGTGCATGCACCGCGGCATGAGGGTGTGCCGGTATGACGAGGGCAACACGCCCATATTCACCTGCCCGTATCACGGCTGGAGCTTCGCCACCGACGGAGCGCTGGTAGGCGTACCGTTTTACAAAGATGCCTACCACGAGGAGCTGGACAAGTCCCAATGGAGCCTGATCCGGGTCCCCAAGATGGTCAACTACAAGGGCGGCATCTGGGCAACGTGGGACGAAAATGCCCCCGACTTCCTGGAATACATCGGTGGTTTCAAGACCTATCTGGACATCCTGTTCGACGGCTGGGATGGCTCCGAGGGAGGGACCGAGATCATCGGCGGCATTGAAAAATGGATGGTGCCCAGCAACTGGAAGTTCCCCGCCGAAAACTTCATCGGCGACCGGTACCACAACATCAGCCACCGATCCGTTGACCTGGTGGGCATCGGCCCGTCCGGCCAGGGCCGCCGGGACAACCGCGAGCGCGAAGGCGCCAAGTCCCTGGATGTGTCTTTCCCGGAACGCGGCCACGGAACCGTCATGTTCCTGCGGCCCGAAGACGCCCAGCCAATGCCTTCATATCAGAACGATCCGGTGGTGTCAGAGTATTTCTACCAGTGCGAGATCGCGCGGAAGGAGCGGCAGGGCCAACTTTGGCGCATCCTGGCCGGACCGGGCACCATATTCCCCAATATGTCCTTCCTGCCTCGGCAGCCGCGCAGCATCGCAGTGTGGCATCCCAGGGGCCCGGACCAGACTGAAGTGTGGCGCTGGTTCCTGGTGGACAGCGCCGCTCCGCCGGAAGTCAAGGAGTTCCTGCGCCAGTATTACATTCGGTACTCAGGCCCGGCCGGGTTGACCGAGCAGGACGACATGGAAAACTGGAACTATGCCCATGCCGCCAGCCGCGGCGCTATGGCGCGCCGCCATCACTACAACTACCAGATGGGCATGGGTTACGCGGTTACCGACTTCGAAGACGGCGGGCTAAAACTGGATGGCACCGTGCTGGACACCACCAAGGCCCGCGCCGGCGAGCAGAACCAGCGTGGTTTCTACAGCCGTTGGAGGGAGTTCATGGCGGCCCGCGACTGGGACGACCTGATCACCTGGCGCAATGGCAACTCGCCGGCCTGCTAGGTGTCACCATGGTAATCGCCAACGACCCATTGGCCCTGCTCCTGTTGAAGCAGGACATCGAAGCATTCCTCTTCCACGAAGCGAATCTGCTGGACGATCGCTGCTATGAGGAGTGGCTCGAACTGCTCACGGAGGACGTGCGATACTGGGTCCCCATGCGCCGCAACGTCAAGTTCGGCGAGTTGGAACGCGAGTTTACCCGCGAGGGGCAGGACATCAATTGGTTCGATGAGGGCAAGGCCACTCTCACCCAGAGGGTGCAACAGATCCTCACCGGCGTCCATTGGGCTGAGGAGCCGTTGTCCCGCATCTCGCACATGGTGACCAACGTCGAAATATTGGACGCCGCGCCCTCGGCATCGGATGCCAACGAAGTTTCGCTGCGCTGCCGGTTTATCATCTACCGCAACCGTGTCGCCACCGAAACCGACATCCTCGTCGGGCGTCGCGAAGACACCCTGCGGCGCATTGACGGCGAGTGGCGGATAGCCCAACGCCAGGTGTTCCTGGACCAGAACGTTCTCCTCGCCAAGAACCTCACCTTCTTTTTCTGACACGCCCGGGACCAAGGCAGCGAATCATGGCCGACATAGTTAACCTGTTTGAAGTTGAGCCTGGCCAGAAGATCAAGCTATACAGCGACGCCACTGCAGAGGTCGTGTCCAACCCCAGGGACGGCGTTTGGCTCTTCGTACGCTACCTGACCAGCCCGGATGATCCCGCGCAAGTTGGTGAAGAGGACATGGTTTTCGCCCAGGACGTCATTGAGCTGGCGGCGGAGCAGTAGCTATGGTGGCGCCACCTGACGTCGCGCAAGGTCACTCAGGCCCTTCAGACGAGGAAGTTCTGGCTGCGCTGAGGGCCGGCTACCGATCAATTGACGATGGCTACGGATTCTATCCGGGTTTCGACGGGTGGCTGGAATCCCTGGGTTACCGCAGGCGGGGCGACATCGATTGCACCTGCCCCGACCGTGGGTATCGCGGCCATCTGCCAGAGTGTCGATGGGTCCGATAGCCAACAGGCCATCGCTTCCGTTCCTTCAGAGGTATCGAGCGCGCCAAAGGGCGCGAAACTCATTTATGGAGTCAAAGAATGTCCCAACAGATGGTTGATTTGATGGAAGCCGTTTGGCGATCAATCGACGGATTGTGCAGCGATCTTGGCCCGGAGCAATGGGCGACGCCCACAGAGTGCCCAGGCTGGTCGGTGCAGGACCAGGTGTCTCACCTGGTCGGCAGCGAATGCCGTCTGCTGGGCCGGCCCGCCCCGGAGCACGAGCCCGACGACACATCCAACGTTCGCAACGAGGTCGGGCAGAGCAACGAGGTGCTGGTGGACTACCGCCGGCAGTTCAGCGGATCGGAAGTCATGGCAGAATTTCGAGAGATCACCGAAGAGCGGTTGGGCGTGCTGCGCGCCATGAGTGAAGAGGATTTCGCTGCCGAAACGCCGAACCCCCTGGGCAGCGGGCCATACACCGACCTGCTGGCCATCCGCATCTACGACGCATGGGTCCACGAACAGGATATGCGGCGGGCCTTGAGTATCCCGGGCCACCTGGATGGTCCAGTGGCACAGCATTCCTATGGACGCACTCGATCGGCCATGCCGTTCGTCGTGGGCCGCAAGGTCAGGCCCGATGATGGCACGACGGTCGTTTTTGAAATAACCGGCGATGTGGGCGGCACCATCGCCCTCAGCATGGACGGAGGCCGGGCCAACCGCATGGACGTTGCTCCTGAGTCTCCCACCGTACGGCTGACCATGGGTCTGGAACCGTTCAACGCACTGGGCACCGGTCGGTGGACCGCGGAGCACGCGCTGACCAACGGGTCCGTGTCCATCGACGGCGACCGCGCCCTTGGCGAGCGCATTGCGGGTGAGATGAATTTTATGATCTGACCCCTTTGGCCTGATCCGGCGGGACCAAAACGGTCAACTCATCGATATTTTGGTTTTGCCCGCCACTGCCCGGCTATAATGGCCCCGACCATCACCGATGCGGCGGGGCCGCATTCGTTTTCAGGCAGGAAGGAGTTTCATTATGGAAATCGGCGTTTCCGTTCCCATCGTTGAGATTGGCGACGACTTCGGCGCGCTTCGTGATTACATTCAGGCTGCGGAGGACCTGGGTTACGCGCACGTGCGCATCCTTGACCACGTTCTCGGGGCTGTGCCGGAAAAGCATCCTGAGGTCCCACAGTTCCCGTACACCCACGAGTCGTACATCCACGAACCATTCACCCTGATGGCGTACCTGGCCGCGGTTACCAAGCGCATCGGCCTCACCACCGGCATTCTGATTCTGCCCCAACGGCAGACGGCGCTGGTGGCCAAGCAGGCCGCCGAGGTTGACCTGCTATCGGGCGGACGGTTGCGTCTGGGCATCGGCGTGGGCTGGAACTCGGTGGAGTACGAGGCCCTGGGAGTCGATTTTGACTCCCGCGGAAGCCGCTGCGACGAGCAGATCGAGGTACTGCGCCAACTGTGGACCGAGGACGTGATCGATTTCCACGGCAAGTACCACGACATCACCCACGCCGGCATCAACCCCCTGCCGGTGCAGCGTCCGATCCCCATCTGGATCGGAGCAGGGCGTGGCAACGCACCCACTCCCCCCAACGCGGCAATCCGGCGGATCGGACGGCTGGCCGATGGCTATTTCCCAATGTTCGCTCCTGACGCCGGCGGTCAGGCTATCCTGGATCGAGTTCGGGCGCAGGCTGAGGCGGTCGGCCGAGATCCCTCGGAGATCGGTTTCGAAGGGCGCATCACCATCACCGCCGACAACAACCCGGAGGATTGGCTCACTGAGCTGAAGTCGTGGGAGGAGATCGGGGCCACCCACATGGCCGCCGGGCTTCGCGGCGCGACGTCCGCGGACGATCACATCGATGCAATTCGACGGCTGAAAGACGCCATCGGCTAGGGAGCCTTCCGTGCGCCCCGTGCGCGAAAACATACCACACGGTCCCAGGCGGTCCTCGGCGTCGGATGGCAGCCGGCCCAGCCGACGCGTGCCGAACCTGCACCGGAGAATCGCCGGGACTTTCCGGCCTCACTGGCGGCAGGTCCTGGCGATTGGACTGTTGATACTGGTAACGGCCGGGCTGGGCGTGGTCAACCCTATCCTGATCAGGGTGGTGTTCGACTCTGCGCTTTTCCCCGAGGGCGGGCCGGATTTGCAACTCCTGTGGACACTCGCCGTCGCCATGGGTTCAGTGGTGATCGTAACCGGTTGCCTGGGTGTGGTTCAGACCTGGCTCACCCAGCGATTGGGTCAACGGGTGATGCGTGATCTGCGCGACCGGCTGTACACCCATCTCCAGTCGTTATCCCTGGGATTCTTCACGTCGCAGAAAACGGGAGAGATACAGAGCCGCGTTGCCAACGATGTAGCAGGCATACGGGTGGTGGTCACCGGCACGGTCAGCACCATTCTCTCCAATATCGTCATTCTGATCAGCACGCTGATCGCCATGTCCGTGCTGTCCTGGCAACTGACAATCGTGGCGGTGGGCATCACGCCTCTGTTCGCGATATTCAGCTACATGGTGGGACGGCGACGGCGCGCGGCATCCCGGCTGGTGCAGGAATCCACCGCCGAGATGACCGCCATCACCCAGGAAACCCTGTCAGTGTCCGGCGTAATGCTGACGCGACTGTTCGGCGCGCAGAACCGGGAGATCGAGAGGTTTCGCGATCAGAACGTGCGCTTGTCCGACCTGGAAATCCGTCGCGAAATGACCGGGCAAAGGGTCTGGGCCGGCATGCAGATATTCTACTCGTTGACGCCCGTGGTCGTGTACGTTCTAGCCGGCTACATCCTGTTCGGCGGGTTTGGAGCGAACGGAATCACGGCGGGCACGATCGTGGCATTCACCACACTCCAGGCGAGACTGTATTTCCCAATCAGCACGCTGCTGCGCACGTCAGTGGAACTGCAATCGTCACTGGCTCTGTTCGAGCGCATTTTTGGATACCTGGACATCCGGCCCGACATCGTTGACGCTCCGGACGCCGTAGACATCCCGATCGAGAGGGTCGCGGGACGGGTGAAATTGCGCGACGTGCGCATGAACTATCATCCCGCCACCCTGTTGTCTGAAGCCTACGAGATTGAAACCGACGGCCACGAATTCTGGGCGCTGGATGGCGTGAACCTTGAGGTAAAGCCAGGGCAGCTCGCGGCCCTGGTGGGACCCAGCGGCGCCGGCAAAACCACCGTTTCATACCTGATACCCCGACTGTACGACGCGACATCCGGAGAGGTCAGCATCGACGGCATCGACGTCCGGCGCATCAAGCAGCAGAGTCTGGCCCGCATGATCGGCTATGTCTCGCAGGAGAGTTACCTGTTCCACGCTTCGATACGCGAAAACCTGCTGTACGGCAACCCCGAGGCCACCGAACAGCAATTGCATAAGGCGGCCAAAGCCGCTTACATCCATGACCGCATCATGGAATTCCCCGAAGGTTACGACACCGTGGTGGGCGAGCGGGGCTACCGGATGTCAGGAGGCGAGCGTCAACGACTGTCCATCGCGCGCGTGATTCTGCATGATCCGCGTTTACTGATCCTGGACGAGGCAACGTCATCCCTGGACACCACCAGCGAACGCTACGTACAGGCAGCACTGCAACCATTGATGCGCGGACGCACCACCATAGCGATCGCCCACCGCCTCTCAACGATCATGAACGCGGACGTGATATTCGTGATCGACCGGGGCAGTGTCGTTGAACACGGCACTCACTTCGAGTTGCTGGCCCAGGGCGGGCTGTACGCTCAACTGTACGATGAACAATACGAAGGAGGCACCGTGGAATACGTTCGAGAGGATGGCGTCGCAGTCCTCGCCAGCGGCGATCTGCGGCTGCCGGTCGCAATTTAGTGAGACACACCCAACGGAGTTCCGACATGGTATCCCAAGCAAATTCCAGCCGGGTCCGGCTGCGCGTGGCGTTCCGCAACATGTTCTACACGACCATATACGCGGCGGTCGAGGGTGGTTTTCTCGCCGCCGAGGGTCTGGACATCGACTTCTCGCACATTCCGGCCGGGCAGTCCAGCACCGACCTGCTCAAGAGCGGGGATATCGACATCACCCAGAGTGGCATCAGCCGCAGCTTCATGGATCTGGACGCCGGCAGCGACTCACCTCCCCTGCATATCGCGGAAATCAACCAGCGGGACGGGTTCTTTTTGCTCTCCAGGGAACCGACGGACGATTGGACGTGGGCGGACCTCGTGGGCAAAACGCTGATTCCGGTCGGTTTCACTCCCGTGCCCTACACCACTTTGCAGGCAGCCATGCGATGGCATGGGGTGGACCCTGCCAGCGTCCACCTGCTGGGCGGACTATCGGCCGAGCAGATGCTGTCCGGATTCAGGAACGGCGATGCAGACTACCTGCAAGTCCCGTATCCCTTCGCCGGTCAATTGGTAAATGAAGGAACCGGCCACCTGGCAGCGACGCTGGGCAGAGAAAGTGGTTATGTCTGTTACAGCAGTTTCGCCGCCACGCCGTCCTACGTTGAGCAAAACCCCGAAACGGTACAGCGTTTTGTGAACGGTTACGCAAGGGCGCAACAGTGGATCGCCCGGAATGAGCCCGAGGTCGTGGCAGACTGCATCGCCCCGGTGTTCCCCGAATACGACCGCGCGCTGCTGGCGGACGGAGTGAGGCGCTACAAGGCTGCCGGCGTTTGGGCCACCGATCCCATGATTGGGAGGGAGGGTTTTGGACGGATGCGCGACGCACTGATCACTGGTGGCCTGGTGCAGGGCGCGCATCCCTACGAGAAGATAGTGCGCCCCGAATTCGCGCAGCGCGCAATGGCGGAGGCTGTATAACACCGGAAAGCGCGAACTCAAACCGGGTACTCAGGAGGGAAGACCATGAGGCTGGAAGGAAAGGTCGCGATCATCACGGGAGGCGCTCGCGGGCAGGGGGCCACGGAGGCCAGGATGTTTGCCCAGGAGGGGGCCAGGGTGGTAATCGGCGACGTGCGCGATGAACTCGGCATGCAGGTGGAAGCCGAAATCCGGGAACTGGGCGGCGAGGCGGTCTACCTCCACCTCGACGTCACTAACGCCGACGATTGGGACCGGGCCATCCAAACCGCAGAGGAGCGGTTCGGCAAGGTGGACGTCCTGGTGAACAACGCGGCCATCGTGCTGCGTAAAGACATCGAGGAAACCACGGGCGAAGACTGGGACAACATCATGGATGTGAACGCAAAAGGGGTGTTCCTCGGTACGAAAGCCGTGATCCCCGCCATGCGTCGCGTCGGCGGTGGCAGCATCATCAACATTTCGTCAATCAGCGGCCTCGTATCCATCGGTCCACCCGCTTACATCGCCACCAAGGGAGCGGTCCGACTGTTCACGAAGTCCACCGCAATCCAATACGCTTCCGAAAACATCCGAGCCAACTCGATTCATCCTGGCGCAGTTGATACCGACATGCGGCGTGGCGGACTGGAAAACCAGACTGCAGAGGAAATCCAGGAGCGCGTAAACCAGATACCGCTTGGACGTGTCGGCACGACCGAGGACATCTCGTACGGCGCGTTGTTCCTGGCGTCCGACGAGTCGTCGTTCATGACCGGCAGTGAGCTCGTCATCGACGGCGGTTACACCGCAAAGTGAGGCATCCATGACCACCGTGCCGCGACAAAGCCTGGCCGCTGTGACCACCGCTCCCAACGTCATGGAAATCAGGCAACTCGACATTCCAGAGATTGACGACGACGAAGCAATCGTTCGGATCGAAGCCACCGGCATCTGCGGGACCGATTACGAATGGTTCCGGGGTGATCTGGATATTCCCTACCCCATCATCCTCGGGCACGAACCGTTGGGGCGTATCGCTGCCATTGGCCAACGAGCCTCCGAGCGTTGGGGTGTCGGCGTTGGGGACCGAGTGGCAGTGCGATCCGGTTACCGATGTGGCCGCTGCGCCGCATGTGAGGCCGGTGGAACGGAGCCGTGTCCCACCGGCGGCGGTTTCGGCCAGACCGGGTTGGACCAATCGCCCGGCCTTTGGGGAGGCTATTCCGAGTACCTTTACCTGCCCGCTGGCTCGGTGGTGTTCCCGATGGACGGCGACCTGGACCCTGCGGTGGCTGTGATGTTCAACCCGTTGGGCGCGGGTTTCGCATGGGGTGTCGATGCTACGGGTCTGCAACCCGGTCAGACGCTGGCTGTGTTGGGTTCCGGTCAACGCGGGATTTGCTGCGCCATCGCGGCCAAGGAGTCCGGAGCCTCCATGGTGGCAATCACCGGTTTAGGAAGAGACGAGCACAAGCTGGCGTTGGCCCGTGATATGGGCGCGGACATCGCAATCAACGTGGACGGCGAGGATCCGGTGGATCGGGTGCTCGCCGCCTCTGGAGGCGCCGGTGTGGACTGCGTGGTGGACACGACTCCCTACGCGGTGGACGCGGTGAACCAGGCCATCCGAATGGTAAAGCCCGGAGGCACGGTCGTCCTCGCCGGCTTGAAGGGTCGCCGCGCATTCGAGGGATTGTCGCCCGACGACATCATCTGGAAGAAGATCACCCTGCGCGGCGTGCTCGGTGTGGAGTATTCAGCATTCCGGCGTGCCGTGGAGACGACCCATTCGCGCAAATACCCCATGGAACACCTGCACACCCATAGTTTCCCCATAGAACATGCCGAAGAGGCGCTGGCCACACTGAGTGGCGAGGCGGGCGTTCCCAGCATCCACGTCGCTATCGTTCCCAACAACTGACCACAG
Source organism: Dehalococcoidia bacterium (assembly GCA_022823105.1). Lineage (GTDB taxonomy): Bacteria > Chloroflexota > Dehalococcoidia > Lucifugimonadales > UBA3495 > Bin87. The sequence goes on along the minus strand of JAJDXU010000420.1, from coordinate 8,612 downwards.
GAGTCTCTCATGGCCGCGTACCACGCAGGCACCGTAATCCGCAGGGCCAACGTCATCACGATAGACCCAAGCCAACCACGAGCGACCTCCGTCGCCATGCGGGACGGACGGTTTATCGGTGTCGGCAACGACTCAGACCTGGAGACGCTGGTCGGGCCCAAGACCAAAATCCTGGACCTGGCCGGCAAGACGGTTTTACCGGGGTTCATTGACGCGCACATCCACGTACTCAGCAGCGGCACACGCCACGTCATGGCAGCTGACTGCGCCCTGCCGACCATAGGCGACATCCAAGATGCATTGCGCGAGCGGGTTGCGACAACTCCGGCCGGTCAGTGGGTCCAGGGTTTCAAGTTCGACGACACCAAGACGGCGGAAAACCGGTTCCTGCGCCGCGAAGACCTGGACGCCGTGAGCACCGACCATCCTGTTCTGGTATCTCATCGGGCCGGCCACGTGTATTTCGGGAACACATTGGCGCTGGAACGGGGCGGGTTCAACGATGAATCCCCGGACCCACCGGGCGGACGCTTGGGACGCAATCCCGACACCGGCAAGTTGGATGGCGTGATTTACGAACGGGCCAGCGACGACATCCGCGAAAACCAGCTGCCTGTTGAGTCCGAGGAAACCCGCCGCGAGGGTCTGAGAGTAATCTGCGAGATGCTGAACCGGGCCGGCTTGACCAGCGTACACGATGCTCGCGTCACCGATTACGAGCTGCAAACCTACCAGGAGGGCAGGGATGCCGGCGACCTCAGCCTGAGGGTGTATGTCCTGATGTGGTACCGCTATTTTTCCGCGTTGCGCGACGCGGGCATTCGTTCCGGCATGGGAGACGAGCGGTTGCGCATCGGGGGCATCAAGATGGTGGCGGATGGCGCGATTGCATCTCGAACGGCCTACCTGTCGGAGCCGTACGTCGGCAGTTGCTGCGACCATGGCATCCTGACCATGACGGAGGACGAGATCGCCGATAACGTGATGGCGATGCACGCTGCCGGATTCCAAGTGTGCATCCACGCCAACGGCGACTCCACAATCGACCTTGTGCTCAAAGCCTACGCAGCCGCCCAGTCTGCGCACCCCAGGCCCGACCCCAGGCATCGTGTGGAACACTGCACGCTGGTCAATGACGACCTGTTGACCAGGATGAACAACCTGGGGACGGTGGCGACACCCTTCTGCACCTACGTTTATTACCACGGTGAAAAGATGCAGTTTTACGGCGAGGACCGCCTGCAATGGATGTTCGCACAGCGTTCATTCATGGACTACAACGTGGTTTCCACGGGCGCAACCGACTACCCACCCGGTCCATTCGAACCGCTCATGGGGATACAGAGCTGCGTTACTCGAACCGACAGCGAGGGCCGTGAATGGGGTATCAACCAGCGCATCTCGGTTGACGACGCCCTGCGCATCTATACCCTGAACGGCGCATACGCAGGATTCGAGGAAAACCTGAAAGGCAGCATCGAGGTGGGTAAACTGGCGGACCTGGTGGTGCTGGGCGCCGATCCCACGGCGATTGACCCCTTTGGAATCAAGGACATTCCAGTGGAACGGACGATCGTAGGAGGTCGAACAGTTTACGAGGCCTGATTGAATGCAAAGGCGCCGCGCCGGGAACCCGTCGCCGGTCCTCCGCGCAGTCGGCGCGCTTGGTGAGTCAGTAGGTCGATTAAAGAGACCGGCCGGGCACTGCCAAGGCAATGTCCGGCCGGTTTTCCAGGACGGACGACCAAATGGTCACCGTCACCTGCAAACGCCCATCAGGGTCACCGCGTGATGGCGTCGACCCGAGCGTATTCTCCATCCGCTCCGATCACGGTCAGGAATACGTCGTCCGATCCCTGGTTGTCGCCGGGCCCGAACGTGAGCTGTAGGTCATCGATATCGATGGTCGTCGTAGCGCCCTGGACGTCGAGGAAACACTCCCTGGTCAGGTCGGCTCCACAAGACTGCAAGCGTGCGATAGCCATCCGTCCCACGAGATAACCCTCAAGCGAGATGAACCCGGGCATCGCCGTGGAATCGTAAGCCGACAGAGCGGCGCTATAGTTGGCGACGACGGTGCTGCCCGCATCGCTGGGCAATGGAACAACCTGCGTCACGTATACGCCTGGCCCTTCACTATCCAACGCATCTGCGAGCGCGTTGCTGCCCACAAACGACACCGCCAGGAAGGTCGGATCCGGGTCCATTTTCATTCGCAGCTTATTTATGATCTCGGCAGCAGGCGCGGACGTGCCCACGATGATGACCGCTTCAGGTTCCGCGTCCGAAATCCGGTACGCCGCGGCGTCCACAGTGCTGGTGTTCCGCAGGTAATACCAGGATGCCACCAGATCCATACCGTCCTGTTCCGCGAGCGCCGCTTCTACACCGCTGAGCCCATCGGTACCAAATGAGTCGTTTTGGTACAGTACGGCTACCTTGGAAACTCCCGCGCTCGCCAGGTGTTTCACCATCTCCCTGGTTTCGTTATGGTACGACGCGCGGTAGTTGATCACGTTGGTCAACTCGTTTCCGCGTAGCAACTGGGCTCCGGTAAACGCACCGACAAATGGCACACCGGCATCCTGAGCCACGGGCAACGCGGCCCTGGACGTGGGCGTACCAACAGCCCCGATCAGCGCGAATACCGGCTCATTCCCCTCAACGAACTCCAGCGTGTTCGCGAACGCCGCGTCGGGCTCATACCTGTCGTCCTCTGTCGTTAGCTTCAGCTGGCGCCCGTAGACACCACCGCCATCATTCGCCTCCTTGAACGCTGCCTCAATTCCGGCCTGCATACCTTTGCCCAGAGCCTGATTGGACCCCATCAATGCAGCCGACTGCCCGAAAAGTATCTCGTTGTCCGTTATTCCTGGATCGCCGATGTCTTCCATATCCATGGTAGGTACCGCCGGCACATCAGCGCCGCGCACTTCGGACGACAGATGGTCAATCTGCTCCCGCAGATCATCGAGAATTTCCGCGTTCTCTTCAATCAGATCTCTTTCCATGACGACCAGTTCGAGCCTGGCCACCAGGCGATCAAAATAATCGGGATCTCCGCCCCCAGCGTCGCGCACGTTTTCGGCCAATTCAAGAACTCTCTCACTCAACCCTTCAGCAGGATTCGCGCGCAGGTATTTTACGTCCCGGTCCACGCGGCCTCCGACGGAGTCGTATGCCTCCTGGATGCGCGCCACAAACGTTGGGTCCTGCATCAGGCTCGCCACCAGAAGTAGCGTATGCCCTAACGTGATGTTTGCGGCCAGGTTATTCGTGTGCGAGTACTGAAGTATGTCGTCCGTGGTCACGACTTCATCAGCGCCGGCCAGCAGATTGTAGAGCTGCAAGTCCGCGCTGGCGCCAGTGCTCGGGAACAGGACCTGGCGATTTTCTGTGGTCAACTGCAGCCTGCTGGCATTCTCCGCCCGCAATGCGTCGAACAACTCGCGCCGTCCTCCTTGAATAGCGTCCACGTTGGATATCAAACCGTTTACAAGGGATTCGATGTAGGCGACCCGGTCCTCGGGACCATTCTCCCTGAGATTTGCCAGCTCCATGCTCAACGTGCTTTTGAGTTGCCGGACCGCCGCGATGCCTTGACCGATGGACGCCAACGTCATGTCCGCGTCGGTCGGAACCGATCCGACCCCGACCAAGGCGTTCGCGTTCTGAGCCAGCGCCAGCGCAGTGGACTGCAAGCGGACGATATCGTGGACGTCAGTGGTGCCGTCATCTCCAGTAGGTGTGAACGTAACCCAAGGGGACCAATTGGGATCCGCTCCCGCGGTGTCCTTACTCCCCACTCCAAATGAGTATTGAGTCCCCGGCGTCAGGTTGTTGACGGTCAAGGTGTGGGTGTCGTCTCCGCTTGCTGCTACGTCAACCGACTGGATGAGTTTCTGCCATTCCAGTCCGGCGCGGTACGCGTCCCAAGCCGCGCCCAGGTTGACCCAGCGGACGCTGTAATTCGAAGCTCCGGCCACTGCGTCCCAGGACACCACAACATCGCCTCGATCATCGCCATTCGTTGCATTCGCATTGGCCGGCGCGGGCAAAGTCGACTGAGCGCGCGCCGTGGCATCCAGCGCCAGCCACCCGGCCGAGGCGGCCAGGAATGCGGCGGCTAAAACTGCGATGACCAGAGTCGTTTTACGTCTGATTCTCATTGTGCTCGTATCTCCATTGGTGATGTCTATACCGGGTAGCGCAAATCATGCGCTTTAGTTGGCGGACAGAGTGCGCGGTGGGTCGCGGTTCACAATAAACTTTCTCCTGGCAAATGCAGGGCTGCGTTCGCTCGTTACAGGCAAACGGAGGGTTATCCCTGGGTACGAACGGTGTCGTTGTACCAACCCTGATAACGGGGCGGCAATCCCGTGATTTGGATGACGGTGATCGCCCCGATTCGCGACATTTGTTTGTGCTGCCTGGTTTGGATGGTACAGAGGAACTAGGCCCTAATAAGCGCTCAAATGCACCACTCATGTCTGTGATTTTTGCACCGGCGGTGAGCGCAAACCACAGGTCGAGTTTCGCCTTGAAAATGTGATGTCCAGCCCTCCTAGAAACCACCTGCGCCGTTACTGGATTCTCTGAAGATGATCGACTTGTTCGTATTTCCCATCGGCGCGTATTGAAGTCAAGAACTCTGCATCCGACCCCTGATTATCGTCGCGCCCGTATCTCAGTTGAATGCCGTCGATATCTACCATGCCGGCGTCCTTCAGCGCGTGGAGAAAACAGTCGCGACTCAGATCAGGACCACAAGCCTGTAGACCCGCAATAGCCAACCGACCCGCCAAGTATCCCTCTAAAGATACGAACCCGGGCTCGGCTTCGGGGTCGAATCCCGACAGCGCCGCATGGTAACTGGCAACCAATGGAATGCCCCGATCATGGGGCAAAGGGACCACTTGGGTAACATAAACCCCGTTAGTGTCATCACCCAGTTCTTCCGCGAGCGCCTGGCTTCCCACGAATGATACCGTCATGAAAATCGGTTCGATGTCCCGGCGCAACAGTTCAATGGCCCGTGCCACCGGCGCATAGGCTCCGATCATGATGACAGCTTCCGGATCGGCCTCGGCGATCTTGAGTGTCGCGGCTTTAACGGCGATCGTATTGCGAGGATACGACCAGGCAACCACCGGTTCCAGGCCTCGGCGTTTCAGCGCGATGGTGGTCCCGTCCAGGCCGTTCATGCCGAAAGAGTCATCCTGATAGAAAACGGCGACCCTGGAGATCCCCAGATCCTCGGTCAGGCGTGCCACCATCTCTTCGGTCTCTTGGTAGTAGGAGGCCCGCAGGTTCATCACAGTTTCAAACTGCGGATCGCGCAAAAATTCAGCGCCCGTGAACGGAGCGATGAAAGGCACTCCGGCGGCATCCGCCACGGGGGCAGCAGCCCTTGATGTCGGGGTACCGACCGCTCCGATCAGGGCAAATACATTCTCCTTTTCTATCAGGGTCTGTGTGTTAGACAGTGCGAATTCGCTCTCGTAGGAATCGTTAAGGGATTCCAGCTTTAACTGTCGGCCGTGTATCCCGCCGGCTGCATTGGCCTCGTTGAACGCCGACTCGATGCCAAGCCGCATCTCCTGCCCCAATTCGCCGGCGGGTCCGCTGAACGCGGCCGACTGGCCAAATAAGACATCGTCGTCGGTGATCCCGGGATCCGTTGAGTTGCCCGGTTTCGGATCCACTTGCGACGAGTTTTCGGTCACGCCCACCTGGGAATCGGCCGGCCCAGTGTCCACCGAACCCGTGCACGCAAGACCCAGCGCGAGAGCGAGGGCAGCGAATATCGCCACGCCTGCAATGAAATGCCAAACCGGCAAAATTGTCAGCCCCATCGATACAGCCCGATAAAAAATTCGACACAGAGTAGCACACGGCGACGAATGACCGCACACATTGATGCACGGTCAATCATGGGATATCAGCGAACAAACGTCGTTTGATTCGCGCGCTGCGCGTTGAGGGTTACAAATCGGGCGGACGTCGCAAATGCCACGACGTACCCTGTTCATACGCGAAGGCCGCCCGCAACACCGCGGCCTCGCCCAGGTGTGGACCGGCGATCTGCAACGCCAGCGGCAACGCGCCGTCGCCAACGCCGGTAAAACCGCATGGGATGCTGAGGGCAGGGCATCCGCTCAGGCTGTATAGTCCGCGGAAACTGCCTTCGCGCAGCGCCGACGTCGCCATTTCTTTGCTGCTCACCACCGGCGGCTCATCCGACAGCAGCCCGGCAGGCCCGGTCGAGGTCGGTTGCAAGAGGAGATCAACCTCCCTGAACGCATCGATGACCTGCCGACGCACCAGGGACCGAAGCTTGACCGCCTTGTAATAGACCTGCCCCGGTATGAGATTCCCCACGGCAAACGCGACCCGGGTGTTGGGATGGTAGTCCTCGAAACGCTCACGCAGCCACTCCGGATTCAAACTGACCCGTTCGGTGCTTGTGATGGTACGAACGATGGGGCCGGTAAACGGGGCCATCGGCAAGCTGACGGGCACGACTTCAGCCCCCAGTTCCCGAAACACTTCTGCGGCCCTGACCACGGCATCGCGGCTCCTCTCGTCCAGCGACAGGCCGCGCCCACCCATAAGTTCCGCCACCACACCAATCCGCATACCCCTTACGCCTCCGTCCAAACCATCCAGATAGTCGGGTACAGGTTCCGGCCGGCTGTACCGATCCTTGGGATCGTGTCCGGCGATAACACCCAAAGTCAAGGCGCAGTCGGCAACAGTGCGGGAGATGGGACCGATCGTGTCGGTGGACCAACTGGCTCCGTCTACTCCCGCGCGGCTGACGCGGCCCCAGGTGGGGCGAAGGCCAACGAGTCCGCAATTGGCCGCAGGGCCGCGAATGGATCCGCCGGTATCCTCGCCCAGCGATGTCGCGCAGAGGAAGCCGGCGGTGGCCGAACCGCTCCCAGTGCTAGACGTCCCGGGGTTGCGCGCGGTGTCCCAGGGGTTCCGAGCCGGCCCGAACCAGCTGCTGATGGGGTCTCCCAAGGCAAACTCGCTCATATTGGTCTTGCCGATGATCACGGCGCCAGCAGCTTTGAGTTTGGCCACCACCGTCGCGTCGGCTTCAGGAATGAAATCCTCGCGGATCTTGGAAGCGTCGGTGGTGCGGACGCCGGCGGTGTGAATCTGGTCCTTAATGCCTACGGGCACCCCGTGCAACGGTCCTCGGAAATTGCCTGCCACCGCTTCCGCCTCGAGTTGCCTGGCATCGGATCGGGCCTCATCGGCGCACACCGTGATGTAGGCATTCAACTTGTCGCCGACCCGGTCGATACGATCCAGGTATGCATCGACGGCTTCCACCGGGGAAACGTCGCCCTCCCGGATGGCCACCGCCAGCTCGGATGCGGACAGGAACGGAATCTCGGTCGGCGTCATTCGGCCACCTCCAGGTCGGCTTGCTGGACCACTGCGACATACTCTTCCAGGTTGAACCCGGCAGGATTGATGCCTTCCATCTCCTCCAGCATGGCGTTCAAGCTGTGGGTGACCTGGGTCAACTCGGGTTCACTTAGAGTCAAGCCTACCGCTTTGGCCAGCGCTTGAATTTCGTCGTTATTCAGATCAGCCATACAATCTCTCCATATCGCGTTGTCATTCGGCACCCGTACCGCAATCTAAACAGTTTGACCGGTGAATCGCCAGCTTTGGAGCAATGCTGCGGGCACGTGCATCGCCACGCCCGCTTCGTTGAGATTCAGGTGAGGGGCGCCCGAAAGGGCCTGGCATCCCGCGAGGGCATCAACGTAGCTCTGAGTGAATCGCAGATTCTTGACAGGGGTCGTGAGCTCACCATTCTCGATCAGGAACGTGCCGTCGCGGGTCATGCCGGTCATCACGCAGCCGCGATTATGAGCGAGACGAGTGTAGTAAAAGCGGGTGACGTACAGTCCCCGTTCCAGTGAAGCGATTAACTCTTGGGTGGTGCCGTCGCCGGGTCGCATGAACAGATTGGTCGCCGTAGGTCCCCCCGTTGCGCCGCGTTGATGGCCGGTGGACGACACTCCCGCTTTCGCGGCCGTGTACGTGTTGTGGACTGGACCGTGAACCACGCCGTCACTCACAATATCCACTCGTTGCTTGGGAACCCCCTCGGCGTCAAACGGCACCGGCCAACCATTCGGATCCAATCCGTCGTCCCGGATATCAACCAAGGGACTCATGGCCTGCTGACCGACCGTCTCATTCATCCAGCTACGGCCGTCCTGGACCATATGCGCGCCCATTCCATAGAAACTGAGCGCCTCCAGCATGTCATCCACCGCGTAATGTTCCAACACCACGGGATACTCCCCGGGCTCCAGATCCTGGGGGTCTCGACCACGCACGGCCTTGCCGATGGCTTCGTCGGCGAGGGTCTCGGCGTCGATGTCTCCCAGGCGCCAACCGCCGCCCTTGCTCCAGCCGGCGGAGTCGTCGCCCCGCGCCGTGATAAGGAGACCCGCGAACGAACCCGCATGGTAAGTATCGGCGCCCCTGGTGCTGACGACGGCCAACTCCGTCGAGCCGGTACGACAAAAACCGGCGGCATCCAACGACAAATCCGCGGCACGCGAACATACCATTTCGAC
>JAJDXU010000193.1 GCA_022823105.1 Dehalococcoidia bacterium | reverse complement strand
GTGCAATGTGATGAACAGCGATTCCTCAAGCGAGATTCCGGCGCGAGCGCAGGCGATCTGCACACTGCTTACGCCAGGCACCAGTTTCACGGTGTCAGCGCGTCGGCGGACCCGGTTCAGCAACTCTTTGGCAGAAACGTTCAGATCGCCCCAGACGCACACGACGCAGTCCTTGCCCTGTTGAGCCTGCTCCTGGGCGTAGTCCAGAACCGATTCCTGGTCCCGGTAGGCCATCGGTCGGACTTCGGCGTGGCCGGTGTGGTCGGACACAACGTCCAAGACCGTTTTGAAGCCCACCACCAGGTCGGCGTTAGCCAGGGTTTCTCGGCCCTTGACGGTCAGAAACTCGGGATCACCCGGCCCGACGGCCACGACGGTCATTGTGGTGCCTGTTTCGGCGATAGTCATGCTGTTTCCGCGGTACGTGCTAAATTGAAAACCCTGGCTAAACGCGATGCCAGGGTCCTTTTACCGGTGTGTCACCGGAGGCGTTCGTCGGCTTGCTATGCGTACGAACGCCTTGGGGAACGACCCTGTTGGGCGCAGAGCGGGTTTCCATTGCAACACCGGGCAGGTCTCCTGGCTTACGGTTCCAAGCCTTCCCGACCCCTTCCCACATCTCGTCGTTCACGCGATGTAGTGGATTTCGTCGGGAGGCTCCCCGTTTACAGTGGCGCAACCGCGACGGATTCTCACCGTCTTCCCAATTAAGCCGAACTGGGTAGTGGCGCCCGGTGCAGAACTTCAAGATTTAAACGGTGCCAAGCACCGCACACAATGTATCTGGGGGCGGAAAGGTTGTCAACGGGGCAGCAGCGGCCGGTCGGAAAAGGGAACGATTTCGTACCAAGTGGTGACACGACGGTCGTGGGTTACGATGTGCCGCCGGAAATCGATCGTTAGACTGACTGCTCATTTGGGTTGAACAGGAGCGACGTTCCGATGTCGGGTTGGAAGATTCTGGGTGCGGTAGTGTTATTCGTTGCCGCGGCGGTTGCTGCGGTGGGGTTGTTGATGTACTTCCGGCTGATTCCGATTCCAGTGCCGATCCTCGCGCTGTTGGTAGGCGCCAAGGAACCGGAGTATTCGGCCCGATTCTATCCGCCTGATACCATTGCCTACGGGTGGATGACGTTTTCCCCGAGGATTTCCTAGCAAGGTGGCTGGATTACATGGGCGACTCTCGGGTCGCCCTTTGGGGTGCTTTGCATTTGGCCAGCGTCATCCGCCGCCGATGGCCGGCAGGAAGTGCATTTCGCTGTCGTCCCTGACCCGCTCCATCAACCCCAGTTGGCTGACGTCTCCATCCACAATAACTGCAAGGCCCGGCGTTATGTCGTCCAACTCCTCATCGTAGAGCAGTTCCTTGATGCCGGGATGCATCCGCTCCAGGTTGTTGATTACCTGGCGCACCGTCGCGCCATCAACCTGAACCCGATCCGGTGCGCCGGTGATTCGTTGCATCTGAGCCGGTATCCAAACGTCGGGCATTGTCAGTCACCTGCAGATGGTCAACCATGCTGGTAGGGGCGGGTTTGAAACCCGCCCCCAACGTTTTTTGCTAGCTGCCGTTCTTTTCCCAGAGGGCTTCGAGCACGTTGCCCGGATTCATGGGAAGTACGGTCAAGCGGACCCCGATGGCGTCGTAAATCGCGTTGGCGATGGCCGCCATCGGAGGGACGATCGGAACCTCACCGACGCCGCGCACGCCATACGGATGGTTCGGGTTGTCCACCTCGACGATACAGGTGTCGATCATGGGCAGGTCCAAACTGGTCGGCATACGGTAGTCCAGGAAGCTGGAGTTGACCATGTGCCCCTGGTCGTTGGTGTAGTACTCCTCGTTGAGCGCCCAACCGATGCCTTGCACGGCGCCGCCCTGGATCTGCCCCTCCACGTAGGACGGGTGAATCGCCTTGCCGGCATCCTGCACGGCCGTGTAGCGAACGATCTCAACCTTGCCGGTGTCTTCGTCCACTTCCACGTCCACGATATGCACGCCAATGCACGGTCCGGCGCCGCCGGGGTTCACGCCGCCGCGACCCACGATGGGGCCGCCGGTCGGGACCTGGCGAGCAGCCAGTTGCTGGAACGTCATCCGCAGTTGGTCGTCGGCGCGGTGCTTGAGCACTCCGTCCTCGAATTCAACCTCGTCCGGCTCTACCTCCCAGATTCGGGCCGCCCGGGCTATCATCTGTTGTTTGATGTCCTGGGCCGCCGTGTACGCTGCGAAACCGGTCTTGAAAGTGACGCTGCTTCCTCCGGTATTGGACGTGAATCCAATGCTGTCGGTGTCGCCGATTTGCGGATTGACGTCCTCGACGGGTATCCCGAGCACCTCCGCCAATTGCTGGGAAACGGAAGCGCGGGTGCCTCCGATGTCCGGCGATCCCTCTGTCAGAGTTACCGTGCCGTCGGGGTTCACCAGCGCGACGGCTGCCGAGGGGCCGGTGTTGTTGCCCCAGAACCCGGACGCAACGCCGCGCCCGCGACGCTTGCCGTCCTTGGGCGCCGTGTAGTGCGGGTGCGCCTTGGTGGCTTCCAGGGTCTCGATGTAGCCGACCTTGGGCGTCAACGGGCCCGTGGGGCGACGAGTGCCCTCCTTGGCGCTGTTCATCAAACGAAGGTCGACGGGATCGACGCCAAGCTTTTCAGCCAGTTCGTCCAGCGCGACCTCAACGCAGTAGGCCGCGGCCGGAGAACCGGGAGCGCGGTATGCGGCCGTCTTGGGGCGGTTGACGACGATGTCGTACCCCTCGATCCAGGTGTTGGGGATGTCGTAAGCCGCCAGGACGCAGTTGGCTGCGCCGGGAACGGGCGAACCGGGGAATGCGCCCGCTTCGAAAATCAGATGCACCTCGGCTGCCGTGATCTTTCCGTCGTTGGTCGCCCCGATCCTGCAGGAAATTTCGGTCCCGGACGTCGGGCCCGTGGCTTCAAACACCTCGGTGCGGTTCATAGCCAGCTTGACCGGCGCATGTGCCTTGCGTGCCAGCAAAGCCGCCACCGGCTCCATGTAAACCGCCAGCTTGGCTCCAAACCCGCCCCCAATTTCCATCGGGATCGCCTTGACCTTGGATACCGGAATCCCGACCAGGCGCGCAGTGTGGTCTCGCACCGTGAAGTGTCCCTGGCTGCTGGACCAGATCGTGAGGTTGCCGTCGTCATGCCACATTGCGGTGCCGGCGTGGGGCTCAATGTAGCCCTGATGCACCGCCGACGTAGAAACGCTCCGCTCGACTATCACGTCAGCGTCGGAGAATCCCGAGTCCAGATCACCCATCCGGAATTCAAAGTGGTTGGCGATGTTGGTGCCCGTGGAAGCATCGTCGTCGTCGAGGATGCCGCCGGCACGAGTGGCTGCTGAACTGCCAGCGGCCAACCGCTCGTGCACCAGCGTCGCGCCGTCGGCCATGGCGTCCCGGGCGTGCATCACTGGAGGAAGGACTTCGTACTCCACCTCGATCCGGGACAAAGCTTCCTCGGCAAGGTGGGCGTTGACCGCGGCTACCGCCGCGATGGCATGGCCTTTGTACAGCGCTTTGTCCTGGGCCATGATGTTGTTGCTCAGGAACTTGAAGTTGATCATCGCGCCTTCGGCCAGATCGGAGGCGCGGCCGTTGGGTTCGACGATGTCGGCGCCGGTTACGACCGCGCGCACTCCGGGCACGGCCTCAGCCTTGCTGGTGTCGATGGACTTGATGCGTGCGTGCGCGTGCGGGCTCCGCAAGACCTTGCCATACAACATACCGGGCAGGTTCAGGTCGGCGCTATAGCGCGCCAGCCCGGTTACCTTGTCCGCTCCGTCGTGGCGCACCGGTCGGGTGCCCACGACCTTGTATTCTTTGTCGCTTGTCAGGACCATGTTGGGGGTGTAGTCCAGCATCAACAACTCCTCCGTTGATAAATTGGAAACGGCAACAGTGGGAGCCGGGCGGTAGGCGTCGCAGGCCAGCGATCCCGGCGCGCCTATGATAGCATAGCGCGCGGACTCGCGGAGTTCAGGGGATCAGGCCTCGGGTGCGACCCTTTGAACGCTCCTCGGTCCGACCACGTCGCAACATACGCCGGCTCTCCCACGCCGCCGGCGAAACCAACTACAGGGCGGACAACCATGGATAAAATCATCGTCAAAGGATGTTTGAACGGCAGCCGGGGACGGGAGCACAACCCCAACGTGCCCTGGACTCCGGAGGAGGTGGCCCAGGAAGCGGTCCGGTGTTATGAGGCCGGAGCGTCCATCGTGCACATTCATGCCCGAACGCCGGACGGGGGCATCAGCTACGATCCGGCGTGGTACGCCCAAACCGACGCCATGATACGGGCGCAGTGCGACCTGGTGCTGAACCACACCACGGCTCGGCAAGCCCACGTTCCGGTGGAGGCAGTCACCCGCTACCTCCTGGAAACCCCACAGCCTGTGGAGATGGTATCCCTCAACCTGGGCATGGGTGTCCGGTGGAATCTGGATGCCGAAACCGGCCGCCGGCGCACGACCATCACGCCCAACTCCTTTGAGGACATCACCGCTACGCTGGACGCCTGCTACCAGAGGGGCACTTTCCCCGAACCTGCGGTGCACGACATGGGCGACCTCAACAACGCTTTCACCCTCATGCAGGAGGGCTACATCAAGGACACCCGGTACTTCCTGGTGGAGCCCGGCGCGCACTGGGGCGACGGCCGACAGTCCATGGTGGGCTCTCCCCGCAACTACGCTCTCATCGCCGAAACCATCAGGGAACGTTACCCTGAGTCGACCTGGCTCGCGCACAGCAGCATGGGGCAAACCTTCCCCCTATGCGCCATTGCCATCGCCACGGGCTATCACATCCGAGTGGGGTTCGAAGACAGCCCATACCTCCCAAACAACCCTCAGCCGAAGTCCAACGCCGAATACATCGAGTGGGCTGTCACCATGGCACGGTTGCACGGCCGCGAGCCGGCCACGCCCCAGGAAGCGCGGGAGATTCTTGGATTAATACCGTTCCCGGAGGCTTAGCCTCCGGCCGGCGTCAATCAATCCGGCGGCCCCGCCAGTACTGCGCGGGCCGCTCCCGGCCGTGTCCGGTCCCCCGGTAGCCACCGCCGGGATCGTTACGGAAAATCCTGATCACCAGACCCACCGCTGCGCCAACCACGAATCCGCCGATGTGGGCGAAGAAAGCCGTGCTCACCTGATCGCTCACTCCAATGGACATCAGTCCCTGGATGGTTTGCAACCCGAACCAGATCAGGAGCAGACAGACCGCGGGCAAATCGATGACCGTGATCAGGAAATATATGATCAGCGTGCGGATGCGATTGCGGGGATACAGCAGCAGGTAGGCCCCCATCGCGCCCGAAATCGCCCCGCTGGCGCCCACCAGGGGCGTCTGCGAGGATGGATCGATTATGTAATGTGCCAGCGTGGCCAGGACACCGGACACGAGGTAGAAAAACAGGTATTTGACGTGTCCGATGGTGTCCTCGATGTTATCCCCGAAGACCCACAGGAACAGCATGTTGCCAATGAAGTGCATCAACCCGCCGTGGATGAACATGCACGTCAGGAGAGTGCCCCAGGTTGGGATTGGCGTGTTGATACTGATGCCGCCCGATGCACCCACCCCCAGCGTTTCAAACGCCTGCCCAGAGGACAACTCGGCGGGAATAAATCCGTACGTCAGGAAAAAGACGAAGATGTCGAGGTTGCTGCCACCGAACAGGAAGCCGAACCCGCCGATGGCGATCTCGTAAAGGAAAACGAGAGTATTGAGCGCCAGCAGGGCAACGTTGACGAATGGAAACGTTCCCCGGTACCGACCCGCGTCGGCTATGGGCAGCACGGTTAGTCAGGCGCGGCTGCGATGTCTTCAGCAGCGTGTCCGATGATTTCGGCTGCGGTGCTCTGCGAGATCCGCCCGATGTTCAGCATCAGGTGGAACTTGGTCGGGTCGTTGGCGTTGACCCGGAAGAACTTGCGGTAGAAAGTCACGCGGGCGTTTTCCAGTTCCTCAGCATAGGCCCGCGCTTCATCGTTGGAGAACATTTCGCGCTTGGCCATCGTATCGACACGCACGTCCATCGGAGCCACCAGCCCGACGTGGACAACACCCGGCGTATCCGCAAGGATCATGTTGCTGCCGCGTCCGATGATGACTACGTCTCCCCCTCCGGCCAATTCCTTGATCACGGAGGTCGTCGCGTCAATGAACGCGCGATCATGCACCGGCGAGGTCGAGGCGGCATCGGACACCAGCTCAGTGTAGG
>JAJDXU010000107.1 GCA_022823105.1 Dehalococcoidia bacterium | reverse complement strand
ACCACCGGTTTCCGCATCCGCACCCGCAAGATCGGCGGCGACTAGAATGACCACGCAGTTGCCGACCAATCCGTTCCCGGGGATGAACCCATATTTGGAAGACCCCGGGTTGTGGCCCGACGTTCACCAAAGCCTCATGGTCAGGCTGCGCGACTATCTCGCCCCACGCCTGAGGCCCGATTATCGGGTAACGATACAGGAGCGCATGTATGTGGTCTCTGAACCCAACGTAGGTGGCAGCAGAGACGCGAGGATTCCTGATGTCTCGATTTTGTCGGCCGCGGCAACCGCCAGAAGGGAACGGGCGTCCGAAGGGTTGGCGCTGGCAGAGCCGGTGGTGGTTCAACTGCCGCAAATGGACCTGGAAAAGCAACTCTATCTGGAAATTGTTCGCGTCAGAAGCCGTGCCATCATAACTGCCGTAGAACTCCTGTCGCCAACCAACAAGTCCGGTTCCGGTCGGCGTATCTATCAGGCCAAACGCGGGCAAATCCTGTACAGCACGACCCATCTGGTTGAAATTGACCTATTGCGGGCCGGACAGCCGATGCCCGTGCTTACCCCTTTGCCAGCCAGCCATTACCGGATCTTGGTTGCCGATGCTCGCCGCACCGAACACGTCGGCGACTTATACCCGTTCGGCATCCGCCAAACCACACCCAACATCGTAATGCCACTGGCTGAAGGGGACGAAGGCATCGCGGTGGATTTGCAGTCGGTGATTGACGGCGTGTATGAGGCTGGATCTTTCGACTTGGACATCGATTACCAGCGAGATCCGGAGCCGCCGCTTTCCGACGATGAACGCATTTGGTTGGACGATTTGCTGCGCAAGAAGGGGTTACGCAACCGCGCCAGTTGACGGTACAATCTGCCCACATATCAATCCCCGACTCGCACCACCTACGGAGGTGATACATGACCACCGCAGCATCCGGCCTCAGGCTGGTGAACCCCAAGGGCACTGAACTGCCCCAGACCGAGTTCCGCATGAACGACCGCTCCGGCGGGCTCGCCGGCAAGCGCCTGGGCCTCATGGAGAACTCCAAGGCCAACGCCGACAAGCTCCTGCATGAACTCGGGAACATCCTCAACGAGCGCCACGGTTTCTCCGAGGTCAAGTATTTCAGCAAGCACCATGCCAGCCTCCCTGCGAAGCAGGACGTGATCGATTCCATCCTGGGCGAGGTCGACTACCTCATCACCGGGGTTGGGGATTGAGGGTCCTGCAGCTCGTGCAGTGTGCACGACGGAATCGACATGGAGAAGCGCGGCGTCCCCACGGCCGCTATCATCACTCACGTGTTCCTGAACACCGCCCAGGCCATGACCCGCATGATGGGCGTGCCGGATTACCGGTACATAGTGGCCCAGCACCCCCTGTCCAGCCTCACAGATGAGGAAGTTAAACAGCGGGCCGCCGAGTTGGCCGACGAGGTTGAGTCCATCCTCACCGGAGTGCCGGCCGCAACCGCCTAAATGCCGGCGTGGGTAGCCGGTGGCTACGCCCCACAACGCAAACACGTCTCGCCCGCCCTTGAATCCGGCCATCAAACCGGGACTGGCGGGCGAAGCAACGCTGACCGTAGGCGACGAGCACCTGGCTCCCCATACGCCTAAATTCAGCACGCCAGCCTTGGTGATGTTGATGGAGCAGGCCTCGTTCGCCGCGGTGGGTCCCCTGCTCACGGCGGAGCAGACAGTCGTCGGCTACGAGGTCAACGTCAAGCATCTTGCTCCGGCCGGCCCCGGCAGCCCCGTTACCGGCCGCTCCACCCTGACCGACGTGTCTGGCAACAAGCTGCGGTTCGAGGTCGTGGCCCACTCAGGCGACCTCTTGCTTGGCGCCGCCGAGCATAAGATGGCCATCGTCCCGCAAACCACGTAGGGGCGAATAATCATTCGCCACCGTGCTGCGTAAAGGAGACTTCCCATGTCGTGGATACGTGAGGCCGACGCTGCCGTACCGTCGGTCATGAAGTGTATGTCCATCAACCCCGAGTTGATGGCTGCCGTGCAGAACCTGAACCACAAGGCCACATTCGGCGCCTCAGCGCTGACCCGGACCCAGGAAGAGGCCATCGCTACGGTGGTGTCCCTCGTGAACCGCTGCCGGTATTGAGCCGTCGCCCACGGAGGGTTCCTCCGTCAACATTCGGGCGACCCGGAATACGCTTCTCACATCATCCACGACTACAAACAGGCAGACCTTGACTCCCAGACCCGCGCCATCCTGGATTACTCGGTAAAGCTCACGCTGACCCCGGCCGCGATGGAAGAATCGGACGTGCAGCATCTCCGATCCATCGGCCTGACCGACCAGCAGATACTGTCAACCGTAGCCATCACCTGCGTGTTCAATTTCATGAACCGGTTGGCCGACGGGTTGGGCGTCGAAATACCCGAGGGCCGCGAGGCCATCATGGGCCAGTGGCTGTCCGACGCGGCGAAAGGCGCCCAGGACTGGCTCCTCACTTCCGAGGCCGTGCCCGTATCCTGATATCCCCTTGATCGCTAATCTGTAGGGGCGAACAACGATTCGCCCCTATCTACTTTTTGGAGGTTCCAAATGACCCTGCTGCCATCAGGACGCCCCAGGCTCCAGGATAAGGTCGCAATCATCACCGGCGCCGGTTCCAGCGGGCCAGGCTTGGGAACCGGCAAGGCCTCGTCAATCCTTTTCGCCCGCGAAGGCGCCAGGGTGCTCCTCGTCGACCGCAATCCCCAGGCCGCCGAGGAGACCCTGGCCGCCATCCACGAGGAAGGCGGCGAAGGATCCATAATCGCCGCCGATGTGACCTCAGCAGCCGACTGCGAAGCCGTCATGGAGGCCGCCGTCCAGCGCTACGGCGGGCTGCACATCCTTTTCAACAACTTCGGCATCACCGGGCCTGGAACACCCACCGAGGTGGAGGAGAGCGTTTGGGATAACGTCCTGGACGTGAACCTGAAGAGCATGATGCTCACCACCAAGTACGCCGTGCCCAGGATGATCGACTCCGGCGGCGGCAGCATCATCAACATGTCGTCCATCGCCGGCGTTCGCGCCGGCAGCGGCATGGCCAGCATCCCCTACTCCGCCTCAAAATCTGGTGTCATCGGCATGTCCGAAACCATGGCCGTCCACCTGGGACGCGACAATGTCCGTGTCAACGTCATCGCTCCCGGCCATATCTACACCCCCATGGTCGCCGGCGCGATGCCCGACCGCACCCGGGAACTCAGACGCAAAGCCGGCCCGCTGGGCATAGAGGGCAACGGCTGGGACATCGCCTATGCCGCCCTGTTCCTGGCCAGCGACGAGTCCCGTTGGGTGTCCGGCGTGGTGCTGCCCGTGGACGCGGGGTTGCTGGCGGCGACACCCTTGGCGGTGTATCAGAACATCCGCGAGGACGATTAGAAGCCGTCGGCAGCTAGAAAGTGCGCTGATCCACCGACCACATGCAACAAAAAACGGCGCCGGCTCAACGCCGGCGCCGAACATGGTCAGCGGGTCAGTCAACTACTCGGCTTCGATCACCGGACCCACCAGAACGTCGTCACCATCAATGCGCACGGCAAACTTGCGCAGCGCCTCGGTCGCCGGCGGCGTAACCGCGCTCCCCGTGGCGACATCGAAAACCGCTCCGTGCAGCGGGCAGACCAGCTCGCCGTCCTCCAGGTCCCCCTCGGAAAGGTTGGCATAAGCGTGCGTGCAGATGTCGTCGCACGCGTGCAGGTCGCCATCCAGGTTGACCAGCAGGATTTCTTCCGATCCAACCCTCACGGAAACCATATCGCCGGGCGGTATATCGCTGACAGCGGCAACTTTGACAAATTCGTCGGCCATCGGGGTTCTCCTCCTTAGGTGGTACGTTACCGAAACCGCACGATTCAGCAGGTCGTCGTCAGTTTCAGCCACGCAGGCAAATGTTACGGCGCGGATATTATATGACAAATTTTTGTGTGCGCGCGGCCCCGACCGTCCCACGCTCTTCCGTCGGCCCCGCCAGCCGTTGCCGCGACCGGCGCCTTGACCCGCCGTTGGGCCGCTGCCTATAATTTCACACTGCCCATTGTATTGTAGAATGCTATCGTGTCCCAACCTACCGTCGAATCACCTTCGGCAGCGTCCATCGCGGCGCTGACCAACCAAGCCCTCCAGGAACTGAACGCCGCTCCTGACGCTGTAAGCGCCGAAGAGTGGCGAGTAAATTACCTGGGCCGGCGGGGGCAGATCACCGGCCTGCTCCGGTCCATCCCCCAACTCGATCCCGATCAGCGACGTGAGGTTGGCACACAGGCCAACCAGGCCAAGAACGTCCTAGAAGAGGCTTTGGCGCGCCGAATGCGCGAACTGGCCGAGGCGGAACTGGCCGCGCGCGACGCTCTGGACGTCACCCTACCGGGAAGGCCCGTGATCGCCGGCCGCCTGCATCCCACGACCCAAATCGTGCGCGAAATCTGCAGCGCCTTCATGGCCATGGGGTTCAGCGTCGTCGAGGGCCCCGAGGTCGAACTCGATCACTACAACTTCGAGATGCTGAACATCCCGGCCGGCCATCCGGCCCGGGATATGTGGAATTCCCTGTGGGTCGACTACGTCAACGAGGAGGGCCAGCAGCCCATGCTGCTGCGTACGCACACCTCGCCTATGCAGGCCCGAGTAATGGAAGCCCAGCAGCCTCCGGTGCGCGTGGTCGTGCCCGGCAAGTGCTACCGCTACGAGGCCACCGACGCCACCCACGAGTGGCATTTCTACCAGATTGAGGGGCTTGCAGTAGCAGAGGGGATCACTTTCGCCAACCTGAAAGGCACGCTCTACGAATTCGCCCGCCGCGTGTTCGGCCCCGACCGCCAGATCCGGTTCCGCTGCGACTATTTCCCCTTCGTGGAACCCGGCGTGGATATGTCCATTTCCAACTTCGTGGACCCGTCCACCGGCAAACGTCCCATCAACCGCGACGAGGACTGGATCGAGATCATGGGCGCCGGCATGGTGCACCCGCGCGTGCTGGAGGGGGTCGGCTACGACCCTCAACGGTACACCGGCTTCGCTTTCGGCATGGGCCCCGAGCGCATCGGCATGCTCAAATACGGAATCGACGACATTCGCCACTTCTACCGCAACGACGTGAGGTTCCTGAAGCAGTTCTGACCCATTGATTTTCTGGCGACCGGCGACTTCTTGGCGATAGGACCACGGCGAACATGCTCATCCCCTTCTCCTGGCTCTCTCAATACGTTGACATCACGCTGCCCCCGCATGAGTTGGCCCACCGCCTCACCATGGGCGGCATCGAGGTCGGCGACGTTTACACACGCGGCGGCTGGGATGGCTGCGTCGTGGGCCACGTCACCGCAACCCGCCCCCATCCCAACGCGGACACGCTGACCCTGTGCGAGGTTGACCCTGGCGACGGCCCTCCGCTCGAAGTGGTGTGCGGCGCGCCCAACGTGGCCGCCGGGCAGAAAATCTGCTTCGCCCGTCCCGGGGTCACTCTCCTCAACATGCACACCGGACGCCGGGAAGCACTCAAGCCCGCTCGCATCCGCGGTATTGTCTCAGAGGGCATGATCTGCTCGGAGGCCGAACTCGAGATCAGCGACGAACATGAGGGCATCATCGTCCTCCCCGACGAAGCCGTGGTCGGGACTCCCCTTGACGACGTGCTCGGCGACACGTTCCTGGAACTCGAACTCACCCCCAATCGCGGCGACTGCCTGTCCATGCTCGGTGTGGCCCGCGAGATCGGCGCCATCACGGGCCAGACGGTGCGTGTCCCGGAGACCTCCTACCCCGAATCCGCCACCCCCGTCGCCGGCCTGGCCAAGGTGACCATTGCGGACCCCGACCTGTGCCCCCGCTACACGGCCTCGGTGATCACCGGAATCACCATCGGCGAATCTCCCCAGTGGCTACAGGACAGGCTCACCCGCGCCGGCCTGCGCCCCATCAACAACGTGGTCGACGTCACCAACTATGTGATGCTCGAGTTCAACCAACCGTTGCACGCTTTCGACCTGGACACCGTGACGGACCGCCACGTAGTGGTCCGCCGCGCCACGCACGACGAGAAATTCACCACGCTGGACGGCGTGGAGCGCTCCCTGACGACCAACAACCTGCTCATCGCCGATCCGGCTAAAGCCATCGGTATCGGCGGCGTGATGGGCGGCGCAAACAGCGAAATAAGGCTTTCCACCAGGAACATGCTCCTCGAGTCCGCCAATTTCTACAACCTGAACAACCGCCGCACCGCCACCGACCTGGACCTGCGCACCGAGGCCAGCCAGCGGTTCGAAAAGGGGCTGAGGCCCGAACTCGCTCCCATCGCCCTCCGCCGTGCTACCCAGCTGATCCTGGAAACCGCAGGTGGCGAGGCCGCCGCAGGGATCATTGACGTGTACCCCGACGGCCACCGTCCCACGCCGCCCGTGCCGTTGACCGTCGGCCGCCTGCGGCAACTGCTTGGGATGGATCTCGACATCGCCCGCGCCGAGACGGTCCTGGCGAGCCTTGGCATCACGACACGTCGCACCGGACCCGATAGCCTCGAAGCCGACCCTCCTTATTGGCGCAGCGACATCGCCATTGAAGAGGACCTGATCGAAGAGGTCATACGCATCATCGGATACGACGAAGTCCCCACCACCATGCTCTCGTCGCCAATCCCTTACCATCAGGGCAACCCCATGATGGCGCTCAAGGATAACCTCCGCGACGCCCTGGGCGCAGCCGGCATGCAGGAAACCATCAGCTACCCGCTGGTCAGTCCCGATGACCTGGCTAAACTCCACCGTGACGGCCACGATCCCGGACTCCTCCTCCGCGTCGCCAACCCGATGTCCACCGAGCAGGACGTGCTGCGGCCCACCCTCGCCGCCAGCATCCTCAACACGCTGGCGTACAACCAGGGACACAACGATGGTGGGTTCCGCCTGTTCGAGCTGGGGCGGGCGTTCATCCCGCGGGACACCGGATTGCCCCATGAACGGGAACTCGCGGCCGGCGTCATGTCCGGCCCCCGCTACGATGCTAACTGGCTCAGCGAGTCGGAGCCGTTGGACTTCTACGACCTGTCCGGGACCCTGGACACGGCCTTGGCCCGCATGGGAATCGCCATCGCCTACGAGTCCGAGGACGACTCCCTGTTCCATCCCGGCCGTTGCGCCCGGATCACCGTCTCCGGTGAACGTCAGGCGGATGTGGGGACCATTGGCGAGTTGCACCCCGATATATGCCAGGCATTCGACGCGGGGCCGGATCCCGTCATCTATTTCGAGATCAGGCTGGACGATCTGCTCGCTGCCACTCAGGGCGTTGCCTCCGACGAAACCCGTTTCCAATCCCTCTCCCGTTTCCCGGCAGCGAATCGCGACCTCGCGCTGGTGGTGCCTGACTCCGTTCCGGCCAGCCAGGTGCAGCGTCTGATCGAACGTGTCCGCCTCGTGGAGCGCGCCGAGCTGTTCGATGTGTACGCGGGAGACAACCTGCCCGAAGGCTCCCGTTCCCTCGCCTTTCGCATCAGGTTCCGCGCCGCCGATCGGACCCTGACCAACGACGACGTGAACCGCGCAGTGAACGGGTTGACCAGGGTGCTGGAGCGCGAAGTCGGAGCCACTGTGCGCGCCTAGGCGACGAATTTCGCCGGGCCCTGTGATAAACTGGTTAACGCCCCGACTCTTTGAGCAGCGGTCCCGCGTCGTAAGCCACCACCTTCAGCGGTTGCCGGGCCCCTGCTGCTGGACGCAATAGCCATGACTACTCACAGGGAACCCCGCCATCTCCACGCCCACGATGCTCACGGCGACGGCGACCACGAGAGCATTCACGACCACGGATCCCACCACGAGCGCCGCCATCATGGCGGCCACCACGGCGGCCGCCACAATGGATCTCACGGCCATGAGGATATGCTGGAGGTCGAGGACGCTTTCTCACGCATCATCGCCCACTTCCACCCCCTCGAACCGGTTGAGCTCCCGGTCCTGGATTGCCTGGGACTCGCCCTGGCCGAAGACATCACCTCCCCACTGGACCTGCCGCCCCTGGCGAACTCTGCCATGGACGGCTACGCCGTGCTCCATTCCGACATCGCGGACGCCGCCGAAAAACCGCCAACTCTGTCGGTCATTTCAGCCGTTGCCGCCGGCCAGGTGTCAAAGGACACCGTGACCCCGGGCAACGCCATCCGCATCATGACCGGCGCCCCCGTGCCCAATGGCGCCGATACCGTGGTTCCCTTCGAGGAAACCGACGAACTCGAACGACGCGGTCGCGGCGAAGCGTTGGACCATATCGCGATTCACAAGGCATTGCCCATCGGAAGCAACGTTCGACCCGCTGGAGAGGACGTCTCCGCCGGCGAGTTGGTCCTGCCCGCCGGAACCATCGTCCGACCGGCCGAGGCCGGCGTCATGGCCTCCCTGGGCCTGATCACCGCTCGCGTCATCCGCCGACCGGTCGTCGCCGTGCTTTCCACCGGCGACGAACTGACCCCCGCCGGTGAAACCCTGTCCCCCGGCCACATCTACGACAGCAACAGCAGCAGCGTCGCGGCCGCCGTCATCGCCGCCGGCGGGCAGCCCCGTATCATCGGCATCGCCCGCGATACCCTCGAAGACCTCCACCGCTGCATAGATGAGGCCTCCGACGCCGACCTGCTCGTCACCTCGGCCGGCGTGTCCAAAGGCGACTACGACATGGTCAAGGACGTGCTGGAGCAGCGCGGCGAAATGAACTTCTGGTCGGTCCGTATGCGGCCGGCCAAGCCCCTCGCCTTCGGCCTCATCCGAACCGACGCCGGGCGTCCCCTTCCCCTGCTCGGCCTGCCGGGCAATCCGGTCAGCGCCCTGCTGGCGTTCGAAATGTTCGGCCGGCCCGCCATCCGCCGTATGTTGGGCCGTGACCTGTTGGCGCGCCCGGTGGTCGAGGGAGTGCTCACCGGCCCCATATTCAACAGCGACGGCCGGCGAGTGTACGCCAGGGTCGAGGTCGAACGCCGCGACGGTACCTGGTTCGCCACTCCCACCGGCCCGCAAGGCTCCAATATCCTCACCTCCCTGTCCCGCGCCAATGGTTTGGCCATCTGCCCGGCCGATCTGCCCCGGAAAGACGCCGGACAGGCCGTCAAAATCCTGATGCTGGATTGGAATGAAGAGGTTGCCCAATGACGACAGTTTCCTCAATCGCACGTTTGGAAGGTCTCGAGTACCGCTTTAGTCTGGACCGCCTCGGCGAACTCAATCGCTCTTCGGTGCCGCTGCTCACGGCCCGCCTGACCTCGGCATGCCCCTCTTACGGAAAAGCAGCCGCCGACGGAACCGACCCCAATGCGTTGATCGCGGAAATCCGGTCGCACTGCGCCGACGACCCCGATTTCATCCGCCAATCCATGCCTCTCCAGGAGATCGTATTCCGCACCCTGCTCCTGGCCGAGGACCAGACCATGACCCTGGGCGATATCCATCGGGAACTCACCGAGCGGTGGTCGTCCCCGATCCGGCCAATTAGCGTAACCGTCGCCGGCTTGGCGCGGATCCTCGACAGCGATGTCTTCTACGGATTCGATCACATCGCCATGCTTGAGCCCGAGGTCGTTGAGCCGGACCTCCCCATGCTCATCGCCGGCGAGGACCAGGAAGACACCCTGCTCCGCGAAATCTTGTCCACCATCGACGATGACGGGGATGAATTCGAGGATGACGAAC
>JAJDXU010000476.1 GCA_022823105.1 Dehalococcoidia bacterium | reverse complement strand
GTTCGTCGGCCCACTCCAAAACCTGGGTCTTGGTGCTCCCCACGTCGGTGATCACACAGCCCTCGGGCAGGTAGGGCCCCATCCCTTCCATCAGTTCGCGCATCGCGAGCACCGGCGTGGCGAGCACGATGATGTCTGCCTCTTCAATCGCGTTGCCCAGTCTGCCTTCGACCTTGTCGAAAGCCTGTTTGCGTTGAGCTCCGGAACGCGCAGAGTGTTCGGCGTCGGTGCCCACCACCGTCAGGTCCCTCAGAGAGGATGCCTTCAATGCCAGCCCTAACGATGTGCCGATCAAACCGGTCCCGATTACGGTAATTTGTGCCACGTGACTGTCTGCCAAGTCTAGGATGCCCGTAAGTGTACAACATCCCAATCCGCCGGTAAAACCGGACCGGCGCAGATCGAGACCGCTCGGGCGCAATCCCGCCGCCAGCAGGACAGCAATCCGGCCTGTGCCGGTTTGTTGTAGAATTGCGCCGCTGAACACACCACAAAACGCGCGTACCCGATCACACGTACCCGATCACACGTACCCGATCATGAACCACGGGAGGAAGCAATGTCCCAGCTGATGACCGGCAAGCAGGCGCTCCTGGAAATGCTCAAGGCCGAAGGCGTCGATTACATTTTTGGAAACCCCGGCACCAGCGAGGGACCCATCATCGACCTGCTCGGGGACTACCCCGAGTTCCGGTACATCCTCACCCTCCAGGAGAGCGTGGCCATGGGCATGGGGGAGGCGTACGCGCGAGCAACCGGTCGTGCCTCGTTCGTCAGCCTCCACGTGGATAGCGGTCTCGCCAACGGCATCGCGCTCATGTTGGATGCGCTGAACACCGGGACCCCCATGGTAATCACATCGGCGAACTATGACGCCCGGAAGGTCAACGAGACAATCACCGATCTCGCCAACCTTGTCCGTCCGGTGACCAAGTGGGCGGTGGAGCTCACCCTTCCCGACCAGATACCCAGCGTGATCCGCCGCGCGTTCAACGAGGCCAACAGCCATCCCAAGGGGCCGGTCTATGTCGGCTTCACGTCCAACGCGCTGGAGGGCATGGCTGAGATGAACATCGTTCCCTCGCGGTCCGTCCACGATTCCGCCCGCCCCAGCGCTGATGGGATTGCCGAAGCCGCATCCCTTCTAATGGATGCGAGCCGGCCGTTGATGCTGGTGGGCGACCGCCTCTCAGACGACGACGGGCTGGATCAGGCGGTGGAGTTGGCCGAACTGATGGGCCTGCCCGTGTACCAGGCCCGCGGCGCCGAAGCCGCTTTCCCCACCCGGCACGACCAGTTCCTCGGCGCGCTGTCCTTGAGGGTTACCCAGCAGCGCGACACTCTGCAGGATGTTGACCTCGTGCTGGCCGTGGGTTCAGATCCCTTCGAAGAACTGTTCTACTGGGGCGACGTGATCCTCCCGCCAGACGCCAAACTCGTCCACATCGACCCAGACCGCAAGGCCATCGGGCGCTCGGAACCCACCGATATCGGCATCGTGGGCCACTGCGGGCTCGCGCTGTCCGACTTGATCGCGGCGCTGAAAGAGCGGCTGCCGCCGGGTGATTTTGCGGAGATCGAGCAGCGCAAGCAGGCCGTGATCCAACGACGGCGCGACACCCGCGCGGCGTTCGAGGAATCGGTGGCCGAAAAGTGGGACCATAAACCCATGACGCCGGCCCGAATGATGTCGGAACTAGCCGACGCCCTGCCCGCCAACGCCATCGTGGTGGACGACTCCATCAGTAACCGAGGCACCATGCGCCACTATTTCCAGGCGGAGCGCCGCGGTGACCTGCGGGGCGTCCGCGGCCAGTCCATCGGCGGCGGCATCGGCGCCACCATGGGAACCCAGTGCGCCTATTCAGACCGCCCCGTCTTCGGCATCATCGGCGACGGCAGCGCCATGATGACCATCCAGGGGTTGTGGACGGCCGCCAACGACAACATCCCGTGCGTCTTCGTGATCTGCAACAATGGCATGTACCGGGTGCTCAAGGTCAATTTCAACGTGTACCAGCAGGATGTGCTGGAGTTGCCGGAGACCTCCGGCGGCCGCCTGCTGTATTCCGATTTCGGTACGCCGTTCGACATGGCGGCTATCGCCAATAGCATGGGCGTCCACGGTGAACGAATCACCGAGCCTGCCCAGATCAAGCCGGCTGTTGATCGGGCGCTCGCCTCCGGAAAACCCGCATTGTTGGACATGGTCATCGACGGCGCGTTGTGAGACGCAATCGTTGCCAGCGACCCCATGCTGCAATTCCTTTCTCCGCCTGCCCATTAACCAGGAGTCGACCACATGCGTACCAACACCACCAAAGCCAAGCTCAACGATGGAGGCGTCGTTTTTGGCGCCATCATCACCCGCTACGCTCCCGACATGGTTGAGATTTTTGGCGCCCTGGGTTACGACTTCGTCATGATTGACTGCGAGCACGGGCCCGCCGACCTCGATCAGGTGGAGCACATGGTCCGCGCCGCCGAGTCCTTTGGCATCACCCCCATCGCCCGGATCCCCGACCACTCAGACCAGACCATCCTCCGGTACCTCGACCGGGGGCTCCAGGGCATCATCGTGCCCCACGTGAACACCGGGGAGCAGGCCGCCGCCATCGCCCGCGCCGCCCGCTACTACCCTGACGGCTACCGGGGCATGGGGGGCGGTCGCGCCCAGGACTACGGAATCGGCGTCGCCCGCGACGAGGCGACGTCTTGGGTCAACTCACAGGTGCTGGTCATCCCTATGGTTGAGGATGTTGAAGCGGTCGCTAACCTCGACGATATTCTCCAGGTATCCGGCGCGGATGTGCTGCACGTGGCGGCGTCCGACCTCGGCCAGAGCATGGGCAATCCGGGCGTCGCCGAGGTCCGCAAGGTGATGAGCGAGGTGATCCCGCGCGTTCGTGCCGGCGGCAAGCACGTAGGTGTCGGCGGCAACAACCCGGCGGACACCGACGGCGTCGCAGAGTTCGTCAGGCAGGGCGCCAACTTCGTGACCGTGTCCGGTTGGGGCCTCCTCCGCATCGCCGGCGAAAACTTTCTGCGGGACGTGAAAGCCGCATTGTGACCGGGAGCGGTTGCCAAAAACACAGGGGCGAACCATGATTCGCCCCCACCGTACAGCTGGCGGATTTCTGTGCTACCCGTTTCGTTCCGTGTGAATGCGCTCTTTCAGGATGGGGAGAAGGTCGGTTGCCACCCGCTCGCATTCCTCTACGTGCGGGAACCCGCTGAGAATGAACTCGTCGATGCCCAGTCGCCAGTAGCCCACCAGCTCTTCCGCGACCTGATCCGGTGTACCCACCAGCGCGCTGCCGCAGTTCACTCGAACCTCTGACAGTCCGTTCCACAGATGCCGGCCAAGTCTGTGATCCTCCGCTTCCCGGGCCTGCGCCTGCTGGCCCACCATGGGCGTGCCCGCGATGGCCGACTGCCTTTGCGCTTTGACGTCGAGTGCGGCGTCTGCGATGAGAGAGCGTGCCGCTTTCCAGGCATCCTCCTCGTCGTCCCGTATCACCAGGTGAGTGCGCAGCCCCAATTTGACCGGCCGGCCCGTCGCGTCTAGGTGTTCGCGCAGATCGTTGACCCGTTTGGCGGTGTCCTCCAGGGGCTCGATCCAACCCAGATGCACGTCCGCCTGTCTCGCCGATAGCCCCAACGCTCGCGGCGATGCGCCGCCCAGGTAGAAACGTGGCGCGTCCTCCCCCGGGGCGGGGGCGCAGTAGGCGTCTTCCAAACGGTAAAATTCGCCCCGGTAGCGCACGGGTTGCGGTTCCTGCCATAAGGCGCGGCACGCCTCGATGAACTCCTCGGCGCGCTCGTATCTGGTCTCGTGGCTGCTCACCTCGCCCACCCGCTCGAAGTCGTTCTGTATTCCGCCGGGAACGATGTTGATATCCAGTCTCCCGCCCGACATTTCATGGAATGCGGCCGCCATTTGTGCGAAAAGTCCCAGAGCGATGAACCCCGGACGAACTGCCACCAGGAAGCGGATCCGCGACGTCACCGCTGCCAACGCCGTCGCAGTGGTCCAGGTTTCCGCCAGCGGGGCATCTTCCGCAAACAGCCCGTTGGCGAACCGTGTCGGGATGAGCATCGAGTAGAAGCCGCACTCCTCCGCCGTTTGCGCCACCTGTTTCAGATAGTCGAACGTTGGCGGACGTTGCGCTCGCAGTGTGCCGGCGCGGTCGCCGTCCCCGTCGATGGGTATGAACCAGTCAAAGCGTGGTTCCGGTCGTTGGTTGTTACCGTTCATTTCGGCCATGTGTCACCAGGTGAGCGCTTTTACGCGGTTAATGCCTTGACTACAAGATTTAGCGGCAGGGGTGGGCCAAATAACAAACTGGTAGCCGCCCGTCGCAGCACATCACTTTTTGGGCGCTGGTGGTGGCGGTGGTGGCGGTGGCGGCTTTTGTGCATTCTGTGGTTTAGTGGATTTTCCTCTGGTTTCGATCCTTCGCTTGCCAGGTGGCGGGTTGGAGACTCTAGTCATTATTTTTCTCCTTGCCTCTCGTCGGACTCATTTACCGCTTTTATTCTAACAAATTCCACCATCGCGATTTCATTCTGTCGTATCAAGAGGATGTCGCCTGCCGGCACCGTGTCGTTGGTCTCTGGGGTCAACCATTCCCCGTCGGCCATTACGAAATGCGCGTCGCCTGGTCCACCTGGCCACTCTTGCGGCCACCCGTACAATCTACGACCGTCGTAGAAATGTAAGACGACGAAACAATCATCATTTTCGGCGAATGCGGAATACCACTCAGACGGGTACGATGTTTCTCGAGTCACTTGGGCCCAACGCAGCAGGCGGTGAACAACGTCGTGATTGGACCCATAAGCAACTGCCAGCGCTATCACTGCGCCCACTGGAACGGGGAGGAACAATTGCCAATCCTCACGGTCATTCAATTGCGGCCATATCAAACCAATGGACCAAGTGGCCGCATGGCTCAATATTGTGAACATTAGGGCTTGCGCCACCTGGCCAAACTCGTTGGGTTTGGGGTGCGATGTCAGCGAGTAAAATGTCGCTGACCCCACCAGGCCTGGCAATAGAAAAACCAGAACGCTGACTACATCGTTGGTAGCCCAGATCATTGTGCATCTCTACGGTTTTTGGCATCGTTTCCGCATCACGGGTCATCGTCCTCTGCCGCCGGTTCCGCCGGAACCGGCATCGGAGGGTTCGGGTTCTGCTCCATTTCCCGCTGGTACCACATGAACATCACGATCCCGGCGCCTATGATGCACATCATGTCGCCAGGTACCCACAGCATCAGCCCTCCCAACCGTTGGTCGGACAGGTATGAGAACGCTTCCCACGGCCGCGGCAATTCCTGGTATGCGGAGTAAATCAACCCTTCCTGGAACGTGATGGCAGCGCCCAGCAGCGTGTTGGGCAGCACAATCAGGCCAAGGTAAAGCACCCGCAACCCGTAGTGCAGGCGGGAGCGGTGAGGTTTGGGGTCGACGACGATCCACCAGAACAGGAACCCGCTGAGCAGCATGGTGCCGTGCATCAACTCGTGCATCCAGTCGTTGTGCACTGCCAGGTCGTGCGGCCCCGGCACCTGCCAGAAAAACAGCAAACCCAGAAACGCCGCGATGGTGAACACTGGATTGGTAATCTTTCCGTATACCCAGTGGGCGGCTGGTGTTCGCACCAAACGCCTGATTACCCCCTGCCTCAACCAGGTCGGCATCCCCCTCAGCATCGGCGTCAACGGCGCTCCCAACAGGATCAGCAACGGACCAACCATCCGCACCAGCAGATGTTGAAGTTGGTGGATCGCGAAATAGTGCTCGGCCAAGGGCTCCATGGGAGATTGCAGCGCCGCGAACAGCACCAAAATACCCGCGAAAAAGCTGGCCTTCTGCCAATTGCTGATCGGATGCGTCGGGTTGGGCCAGTTGTTCAACCCGTTGATGTAAAAATACAGGGCCGCCAGCAGGAACAGGCTCGGCACGGGATTCGTGATGAACCCCCACGCGGTGAGCGGAGTTTGCCCCGGCGGTATGCCCTGGTGCGCCGACGCGATCCCTGCTCCCAGGGTGAAAGCCAATCCGCCGCTGACCAAGACCCCCGTCGTAATCCCCCAACCACTCATGTGGCCGCCGTCCCTTCCCTTTCGGCCCGTGCTCGTTGGTTCCTACGGATTCGCCAAACCAGGTATCCGGCCCCGGCTAACAGGATCACGGCCACACCGATGAACACGTAACCGGCCTCCGGATTGGTTGTGGGAACGGTCACTTCGAACACGAAACCCTGGGCTGGGTAAGGCGTCCCGTCCGGAGCCTCCACCTCCACCGTCGTGTCCCATACTCCGGGCGTTTTCAATTCCACCGTGGCAGAGTAAACGCCTGGCACATTTGGACTGATGGCGTGGGCCCACCCGGTCTCATCGGAGCCGCTGTGGGAGGTGTATACGGTGACTCTTACGTCCTCGGCATGTCGACCCGACGCCGTTTCTGCGACGCGCACTATGATGTTGGCAGCCTGCAGCGACGGCAATGGTTTGGCCTCGGCGATGACCGTGTAGGGACCGGTGACCGTTTGCACCATCCGCGTCTT
>JAJDXU010000077.1 GCA_022823105.1 Dehalococcoidia bacterium | reverse complement strand
GAGGCCGGCCTGGATCCCGCCATCGATGTCATCTGCTGCGGGTGGACGAGCAGGGGCGTCGGACTCGGCGAGGGCAAGGTGTTCGTGGGCCAACTCGACGGCAAGCTGGTCGCGCTCGACCAGCAGACCGGAAGCGTGATCTGGTCGACCCAGGCCGAACGCTGGGAGGAGGGTTTCAGCATTACCAGCGCGCCCCTTTACCACGATGGATTGGTGATCACCGGGTTCGCAGGCGCGGAATACGGCGTTCGCGGCCGCGTCAAGGCCTATCGCGCGGAAGACGGGGAATTGGCCTGGACCTTCTATACCGTACCCGGACCGGGCGAATTCGGCCACGACACCTGGCCGCAGGACAACGACGTCTATCTCTATGGCGGTGCGACCGTATGGCAGACGCCCGCGCTGGATCCCACCCTGGGACTGCTCTATTTCTCCACGGGCAATCCCGGGCCCGACTTCAACGGCAGCATTCGCCCCGGCGACAACCTGTTTTCCACCTCGATCGTGGCGGTGGACGTATACACGGGCGAGTACCGCTGGCATTTCCAGCAGGTTCACCATGACATTTGGGATTACGACGCGCCCAGTCCCGTGGTGCTCTTCGATATCGACATCGATGGGGTCACCCGGCGGGCGCTGGCCGAGCCCAGCAAGACCGGCTGGGTCTACATCCTGGATCGCGTCACGGGTGAACCGCTGATCGGAATCGAGGAACGCCCTGTACCCCAGGAACCGCGGCAAGCGACGGCAGCCACGCAGCCCTATCCCATCGGCGATGCGTTCGTCCCGCAGCATGTGGATATCGTGCCGGAAGGGTATCCGCCGCTGGTCAATCAGGGGCGGATTTTCACCCCGTTCTGGACCGACGGCGCGGTGATAAAGCCCAGCCACAACGGCGGCGCCAACTGGCCGGGCAGCGCCTACGATCCGCAGACAGGCCATCTGTTCGTCTGCGCAACGGACCGGATGTCGTTTTTCAGCGGCGGTGAAATGGACGAAGACTTGCCGCCTCCGCTGGGCGAGCGCTTCCTGGGGGGCGTATTCCACGCTATTCCCGGATACGTCTCGGGAATCCTCGCTGCCATGGACATGCGCACCAACAGGATCGTCTGGCAGCAGCGGCTCGTCGACCGCTGCTACAGTGGGGTGCTGTCGACCGCGGGTGGCCTGATCTTCGTGGGCCGAAACGACGGCCGCCTCACGGCGCTGGATTCCCGAAACGGCGATCTGCTCTGGGAATTCCAGACCGGCGCCGGAATGAACGCACCGGTCAGTGCCTTCGAATACAACGGCCGCCAGCACATCGTGGCCTATTCCGCCGGAAACCTCTTTGCCGGTTCCCCGAGGGGAGACAGCGTGTGGCTGTTCTCCCTTGAGGGTACGCTGGAAGAAGCGACTCTGGAGACAGCTGCCGTGCCGGTACCGGCGCTTCCCACCCGAATGGCGGACCTGGACAACGGACGCCTGCTCTATGACGGTGCTTGCGCCTTCTGCCACGGTGCACTGGGTGAGGGCGGGCACGGCGGTGGCGTACCGCTTACACCCTCTACGGATCTGGCGGCCGTCATGCAGCAGGTAAGCGAGGGACTCGACATCATGCCGCCGTTCGGCGCCGCGTTCACCGCGGAAGAATTGCACGATGTGAGTGCCTATGTCGTGGACATCCTGCCGCACTAGCAACAGGTCCCCTGGCGTGGCTGCAGGCTGCGGCCACTGGAGACATGGGCGGGCAAGCGGTTAAACTCTGGCCCGTCGCGGGCCGGGCCCGCGAACGAACGCTCCGGGAATGGACCGGTCAGCATGCAAGCAGGGAGTAACAGGTTTATGGCAATCAGACATCTATCCTTGGCGGTTCTGGCGCTGGCGGGGGCCTCGGCCGGCACCATCGGCATGGCCGAGCCCGTCACCTACAACATCGATCCCAGCCACACGTTTCCGGCGTTCGAGGCCGATCACTGGGGCGGGCTCTCAGTCTGGCGGGGCAAGATCAACCGGTCCTCGGGTACCGTGGTGCTCGACAAGGAGGCGGGGACCGGGTCCGTCGAAGTCGAGATGGATATGTCCAGCATCGATTTCGGCCATGACGCCATGAACGAAAGAACGTTGGCCGACATCATTCATGTGGATCAGTTCCCGACGGCGACATACACCGGCACGCTCGTCGATTTCGAGGACGGCGAGCCGACCGCGGTGGAGGGAACGTTGACGCTTCATGGTGTCAGCCAGCCCGTGAACCTCCAGATCAACCGGTTTCAGTGCCAGCCCCACTTCAGGCATCAACGGGAAGTATGCGGTGCGGACGCTTCGGCCACGATCAACCGTGCAGACTTCGGTGTGGACTACGATCTGGAGAACGGCTTTTTCCCCGAGGTTCATTTGCTGATCACCATCGAAGCGCAGATTCCGCCTCCGGCAGAATAGACGCCTGTTGACTGATTGCCGGCGCGCTGCCCGACCAGGGCGTCCCTCTTCGCCGAGGACAGGATGGGATAGGGGATCCCGGCCGGAGCAACCCTCACTCCGGCCGGAAGGACGTTAAATCATGCAGCGAACCCTGATCCTGATCGGACTCGCGATGCTGGTCATCGGCCTGGCGTGGCCCTGGCTCGGCAAGCTCCCGCTGGGCCGTCTGCCCGGGGATATCGTCATCGATCGGCCGTCGTTCAAGCTGTACCTGCCGATTACCACGATGATCCTGGTGAGCGCGCTGCTGTCGCTGCTCATGTGGTTGTTTCGCCGCTGACGGGCCGATCTGATCGGCGCGAGGCGCGAGGCGCGATCCGGGCTGCCAGTGCCGTTACGGCAAGACGGAGGCGGTGGGTCCGGTTGTCGTTACGGCGCGGGCATCTGCTCGCCGTGCCCGACACCGGGCGTGCAGCCGTAGGTTCCCATCGGCAGCGTCGTGCGCATGAGAATGCGTGAACCGGACACCGTGCCATTGTGAAACCTGGGATCGGTGGCCGTCCAGGTCACTTCCAGATCGCCGTTGTCCGGATTGACGTGGAAGCGCTCGGTGAGTTCCAGGTCCATCGTGCGGACAAAGTCCGATCTGAGCAGGCCTTCGGCAAAGAGAGCCGTGTGGACGATGAGATCGCCGTCCTCGTATCGCCCGATGGAATGGCCCATCGTAGTTCGGGGAGCGTCCGCCGGATGCCCGTCCATGTTGAGGTGGACGACGCGCTCGGTGTCCATGAATTCGTGGTGGATGACGATGCGATCGCCCTCATCGCGAATTTCGGTGGGCAGCCCCGGCTGGGACCAGGCGCGAATCGGGCTCACCGGATTGCACTGGTAGACCGGATTGGCGATCAACGGGTCGTTGGCGGAGTGGGCTGCGGCGCCCGCCGCGGTATAGGAATCCATGGGGTCCGGATCGGTGCCGGCTCCGGGAAAGGCCTTGCGAAACCAGATTCCGAAGAATGAACCCGAATCGTCAGGCTCCCACGGCGCGGCGAACAGGCTCTGCCCGCCGCTGGTTCGCAGCGTCAGGACCGTTCCGTCGGCCAGGTAGCCGGTGGCAAATTCGCATCCAAGCGGATCGCGTCTGGCCTGAAATCCTTCAATGCGTACAGGGTCCCCGGCCTTGAGCACATCCGGGCCGATTCCCTTGATCCGAAGTTGCGAACTGGCCTGCATCTCGCACCAGCGCACGACGCTCTCTCCCTCTTCGCCGGCGGTGCGCACAAAGACGAAGGAATGGGGATTGACGTACTGGAACTCGGTAACCGTTCCCTGGACCAGCACGGGCCGGTCGCGAAAGTAGTGCGTGTCGAAGCCGTGATGGGCGAATGCCGTAACGGCGGGCGCCAGCAGCGTCACTATCGCGGACATTGCTGTGGGATTCATTCGGAAACGCCGATTGCTGTCCATGGCATCGGATCCTTGTAATAGAATGGTTTGTTGCCGGGGCCAACCGATCCGCAACCGTCAGTTGGTCCCGGCATTAGTATATCGCCCCTCGCGGGCAGTTGGATCAGAGCATGAATGACGACCTGGCGTCGGCGCCGCGAACCGACTTGACAGCAACCGAAGGCACCGACGGTTCCACCCGTGACCCGGCAGAAGAGGTCCGGCGGCTGGAAGGCGAATTGCTGCGCTGCCGAAAGGCCCTGGAGAAGATTCGGGACCGGCGTTTCGAGCAGGCCAATTCACCCCGCCTGATCGACCAGCTCTGGCATTTCGTGCGCTGGTCCAAGTCCGTGGCCCGTGAGGCGCTGGAGGGTTCCCGCGGAAACGCCCGCCGAGGCCCTCGGAGGAAATAGCGAGTGACGGCCGCCGGAACAGGGGATTCGTTTGCCCGTCCCGGGGACATCCTGAGAACCGCGCTCAAGTGGCAGGAAGAGGGCAGGGACGTGGCGCTGG
This sequence comes from Dehalococcoidia bacterium, assembly GCA_022823105.1. Lineage (GTDB taxonomy): Bacteria > Chloroflexota > Dehalococcoidia > Lucifugimonadales > UBA3495 > Bin87. The sequence continues at coordinate 2,402 of JAJDXU010000077.1, read as the reverse complement.
CGACGGTGGTCAGTACGTGGGGGTCGTCGCCCCGGCCTGTCGGCAGCCACCTCGTCATCGATGCAGACGGATCCTTCGAAGGATCCGTTTCCGGCGGATGCGTGGAGGGTGCGGTGATCCGTGCCGCGAAACAGGTCATTGAAACCGGCGACCGCCAGTTGTTGAGTTTCGGCGTGACCGACGACGAGGCGTGGGAAGTGGGTCTGGCGTGTGGCGGCCGGATCGAGGTCCTGGTCGTGCGCGTCGAGTGAACGCGGCGAGGATTATCATTGACGCAGCCGTACCGGGTCACATGGATGTGCTTTTCGAGCTGATGGGGCGCGCAGGGTGAACGGCCGGTTGCTGCGGGCGCTGAGCAAATCGTTGTCCCAGGCGCGGGCCGCCGTGCTGTTGCGTCCCGTCGAGCCCGGTGCAGAATTCCTGGTGGACCGCTCCAACGTAACGGCATTCGGGGCGACGGATGAAGGGGACGCGGCAACGGTCCCCAATGAACTGCTCAAGCACTGCCGCGACGCCCTGGCACGGGACGATGCCCGAGCCGTCGAGACAGAGCAGGGCCGCTACCTGGTACAGACCATCGCCCCTCCGCCAAGGCTGATCGTCGTCGGTGCCGTACATATCGCGCAGAAACTGATTCCCATGGCGCAGCTGGCGGGTTATCGGGTGCTGCTGCTGGATCCCAGGGAGGCGTTCGCCACGGAACAACGTTTCCCGGACGTGGAAATCAGCCACGACTGGCCGCAGGAGGCCATGCCGTCGCTGGCGCTGGACGCGCGCACTGGCGTGGTCACCCTCAGTCACGACGCCAAGATCGACGAACCGGCCCTGAAGTGTGCGCTGGAGTCCGACGCCTTCTACATTGGCGCCCTGGGCAGTCGAAAAAACCACGCCAGGCGACTGCAGCGCCTGGCGGCGCAGGGCTTTGACGGCGTAGCGCTGGCACGGATACACGGTCCCATCGGATTGCCCCTCGGCGGCCGGTCGCCGGCGGAAATTGCGGTGGCGATCCTGGCGCAGATGACCCGGTCCCGCTACACCCGCTAGGATTGGGTAGAATTCGCAACCCTCGGACTGCAGAGTCGGCCCTCGGACGCTGAACCCGGGAAGGGACAAGGGTCCGGCCGGCAGTGTACAGGTCATTACCAGAACTTTCAGGAACTCAATCACATGAAGTCAAATCGATATTCAGGATTCTCGCTGACGCTCGTCTGCTGCCTCGTCCCCGCAGTCTCCTTCGCAGACCAGGTGGTTACCGAATACTCGGTCGACCCGGCGCAGGCCATCGATTCGGAAACGGGGATTCGGGTACCGCCCGGTTTCCGGGCGACGGTTTTCGCGGACGTTGACGGCTACGGCCGCCACATGGCCATGCGGGACGACGGCACACTCTACTACGCATTGACGGTGCGTCTCGGGCGAGGTTCCAACATGGGCGTTGTCGACCTGCGGGATACCGACGGCGACGGCGCCGCCGACATCATCGAACGTTTCGCCACCGAAATTCCGGGGACCGCCCTGCAGTTTCACGACGGGTACCTGTATTTCGGTTCCAAGACCGCTGTCTACAGGTTTGCGTTCGAAGGTGACGAACTGGTGCCTTCCGCACCGCCGGAGGTGGTAGTGGACGGGTTCCCCGAACAGCGCCTGCATGAGGCCAAGACGTTTGCCATTGATGACGGCAACAACCTCTATGTCAACGTCGGGGCACCCTCCAATGCCTGCATGCTGGAATTTCGAACGCGGGGCTCGCCCGGTCAGCGGCCATGCCCGCAGCTCGAGTGGCAGGGGGGCGTCTGGCAGTTCGATGCGAATGCAACCGGTCAGTCCCAGGCGGCGCATGGCCGGCGTTATGCCACCGGGGTCCGAAACGCCATGGCCATGGCGTGGAACCCGGCACACCAGCGGCTGTACTTCCTCAGCCACGGCCGGGATGCGCTTTACACGCTCTATCCGGAAAACTTCAGCGCCGAAGACAGCGCGGAACTGCCCTCCGAGGAAATGCACATCCTGGTCGAGGGCGGTGACTACGGATGGCCGTTCACGTACTACGATCACCTCAGGGGTGCGCGTGTTGTGGCGCCGGAGTACGGCGGCGACGGGCAGCAGGAGGCCGAAGCTGGTGTATACGAACAACCTATCGCCAATTTCCCGGCCCACTGGGCGCCAAACGACATGATGTTCTACACGGGCAGTGCGCTGCCGGATCGGTTCCGCAACGGCGTGTTCGTGGTTTTCCACGGTTCATGGAACCGGGCGCCGCTGCCCCAGGGGGGATACAACGTCGTGTTCGTACCGTTCGTGAACGACATGCCGGGCGAAGACTGGGAGGTATTCGCCGACGGATTCGAGGGCCACGAAGTTCTCCAGGACCCCAACGATGCGGTCCACCGCCCCACGGGCAT
>JAJDXU010000444.1 GCA_022823105.1 Dehalococcoidia bacterium | reverse complement strand
ATTCGTCTGACATCAGTTATTTCAAAGCCTTTTGCTTGGGTGTGGTCCCTGCAATAAGTTTTCCAAAATCGTCTTTGTCGGCATCTTTCCCCGTCTGAATCGTACTCCGAGCAAATACCGGCTTCACCGGCATCCTTTTTTGCCCAGTGTTCCTTTACCCAACCTGTGACCGACAGCCCACCGCGAGTCTCAAATTCCACTGCTGTTGGCTCATTGAATGGCGGTTCGCCATTTGGGTGGCTGACGATGAAGTAAGCCGTTGGCCCACCTTCACCTTTGCGACGCAGGGTACCGGCCCTCTGCTGTCCCTGGATCCGCCAAATGCCGTTGGCTTTGAAATTTGCCGGCAATTCGTATGTAACGTCAGGCGATGGATGATCTGGCGCTATGAGAGTCGCTTGATACGGTTGACTTATTTGTGCGTTCATAATCCCTTCCTGGTAGCGGCTACCGTTGGGTTGGATAGACGGGTCTGCCATCAGGGGATCAGCCCCAGTGGGTTCTCCGGCGTCTTCTTCAATTGCGGGATTACCGGCATTTTCCCGGTCATCATATCGGCAAGCATCCACGGCTCGATTACCACGATGTCATACCCTTCGATATAACGGGCTTTGACTACCTTGTGAATCAAGCCTGCCCCTTCCGGCGAGGCCTTGAGTCGCTGAGCCTCCTGGTACGCCTCAGGGAATGTTTTTGCTTTGGTATGTACGATGTACATGGCTATCTGTCCTTTGCCATTTCCGGCGAATGCAGTAATCCATGATACATAGCCCCGCAACGGCTGCCAAACCGTGCGGGGCTACAGGGTCTACCGTATCAGCCCGTACACTCGCGCAGGATTCAGCGTCACGATGACGGCGTCCTGCTGCACCATCGCCCGGTCGTACTCCTCCCAGTCGGGGTGCTCATTGTCCCCGCAGGCCATGAACGCATCCCGCAGTTTCACCCGCATCTCCTCGGCGTCCGTGTTGTGATAGTCGGCCAGGGTCGCCGTGCCCTCCACCACCGCGAATTGCCTCCAGTCCTCCGCGACTGCCATCACGTTGCACCGGCCGTTGCGCCGCAGGTTGCGCACCTTGTAGGACGTGCCCCGCACCGTAACGAATATCGGCCCGTCGTCGCCCTCGAAAGGCGACACCCCGCAGACTACGATGCTGGTCTGCGCGGATCCATCCCTGCGGAAAGTATTGATCACGCCCCGGTGGTTGCTGGCAAAAAACTGCCTCACGTCGCTGAATTCCATTGTTCCTCCTTGATTTACGTCAGTTGACTCAGTTGACTCCGGATTGGCCGGCCACCTCGTACACCACCACTCCATCGGATTCAAACGCCGACGCCAGCCAGCCTTCGCCGGCCCACTTTACCATCCGGTCGTCCACGTCGTGTCCATAGGCCGACCTTTCCCTTGGGCCGGCCACCAGCCACCGGATGCCATAATGCCGCAGCAATTCCCTGGAAATCGCGCTTTGATCAGAGGTGAATATGGCTTCCACGTCGGTACGGCGCCGGGCCAATTCAGCGTTGATGTCGTCGCCGCGCCATTGCCGTTCGTGTCCTTCCCACGATAGCGGCGTCGCGCGCCCCGTGGCCGCTGCGATGCCGCCGTGGGAATCGTAATCGCCTCCCACCGCCTCCACAATTCGCCCCGGTTCGGGCAGATCGCGCAGCCACACTATGGCCTCGTATTCCCCCGGCGACGACCGGCGCAGGTGATCCAGCCCGGCCAGGGTGTTGTCACGGAGAGTTGCCCCTTCAGATGCCCAGCCGGTCCGGTCAATCACCGCCGCCGCCGGATAATACGCCGACACGATCAGCAGCGAGGCCACCACCCCAACCCAGGCTATGCGCAGTCCATCCAGAAGGAGCGCCAACTCGTCAACCCAGGCGTGGCGCAATGGCACTGCCAGGATGTAGTACATTCCGATCGCGCCCGAAATTCCCAGCAAAAGCCACGCCTGGTAGTAGAACTTGAACACCGTGTTCATCCGGTTGCCGAACTGGTCCGATATGTGGAACAGCTCCGCGCCGCCCAGCAGGAAGAACCCCACCGCAGCCAGCGCCAGCGCGAACACCACCCAGTGCATCGGTCGCCGCCCGCTGGCCAGTACCAGCGCGCAATATGATGCCACGCTCCCCATCATCAGGGTCGGCAACGCAAGCATCACGCGTCCAATAACCAGGTTGTTCGCCAGGTCGACGTCGTCCGGCCAAATTGATACGCGCAGCGCAAGGGTGATCAGCCAAAGCGCGAACACGCCCACGGAAAACGAACCGGCCACCAGCGCAATCGGGCGCCGCTCTCCCATCGGCCAGCCGGCATCCAGCGCCGCGCGCGCCACGAATCCGCCCGCGAGGATCGAAGGTACACCCATCACGATCATGAACAGCACGGGCCTGGTTGCGGGCCCGGAGTAGGGCAGGATTCCCGACGTCTGGCTGTCAAAGGACAGATAGAACGGGAGATATAAGATGACCCCGGCCGCCGCCAACGACACCATTAACAATGCGCCGTGCCCGAAGGATCTTGCCAGGTCGCCGATGACGTCGGAGGCGCGGTCCCGGGTCGGCGATGGCAACGGCCCGTGCAGGTTCGCCGCTGCGGGGCGGTATTGCCATGCCAGCCACCTCACGATAGCCAGCAATCCCAAAACGGAAAGATACACCGGGAAGTCCCAGGCGTTGATGAATGCCAGCGCCCCCAGCGCCAGCGCCAGGATCCCGGCTTCCCAGGGGCGGTTTTTCACCCACTGCATTCCGGGTGGTTCCGGCGCGGCCAGCAGCGACAAGCCCAGGGACAGCGTCAGCATCAAAAACGGCAGGGAAGAGACGTGAGCGTGCAGATCGCCCAGCAGAAAACTGAAGAAGGGGAACTCGGTTATCGTGTAATCCAGCGAGGCTCCGCCGTCCCCAAGCGTGTCTATGACCCGGGTGCCGCGCCACCACCACCAGAATCCGTCCGGCAGCCATCCGTCGCCTCCCGACGGCGGCTCCAACCCCTTGACGGCGATCCACTCCCAGAGCCAGTCGGCGCCAACGCCACGTACGTAGAGGAACTCCAGGACTCCGGACAGGTTTCCCAACAACCCGATGCCCAACGCCGTTGCCGTCCCGATCAAGAGTCCCTGGGCCGCGCTCGCTCCCGCCAGCCGCAGCAGGTTGTAGACCAGTCCCAGCGCTCCGACGCCGAACATCGCCGGTATCGTTGCCATCGCCAGGTTGTATCCGACGTCGGAAGGCACCCCGCTCAACGTCGTGAGCATGGCGGCCACGTAGTGTCCGCCGTAGTAATACGCGATTGCGTGGCCGGAGAGCCATTGGTCCTCGGGCGGGAATTGCGCCGAGTTGATGATGGCGTTCAGGATGCCGAAGTCCATCGGCTTTTCCGTGTGACTGATGGCTGGCGCCTCGCTGGTCACCAGCGCCCACAGCGCGAACAGCACCAAAAACAGCGCCTCCGTTGAGACGATGACCGTCCAGCGACGCCGCAGGAAATCCACCAACTCCGGCCGGTGGCGCCACGCCAACAGCGCCGCCAGCAAGCCAACCACCACCAGCACCGACGCGATTCCGGACGGAGAGTTGGGTATCACTCCCAGCGTTCCGCCGATCCACGTCACCCACCCCACTATCAGCAGGGTCAGCGGGCGCGACACCGCCCAGCCCCGGTCGGCGAGCCGTCCCAAACCGGCCGCCGTCGCGGCGATCGGGAATCCGACTAACGACATCGCCCACAGGGCGATCAGCCAGGCGAGAATGTCCGGCACGGTGTCGAACTGGGGGACCGGTCAGTCCACCGGCGCAAGCATTGCGTCTACGAACTCGCCGGCGTCAAACGGGGCGATGTCCCCCAGGCCCTCACCGGTGCCTATGAACAGGATGGGCACGCCCAGCTCTCTGCGGATCGAAAGCACAATGCCGCCGCGGGCGGTTCCATCCAGCTTGGCCAGGAAGATCCCGGTGCATCCCACGGCATCCGTGAATGCCTGGGCCTGGGTCAATCCATTGTGGCCAGTGGTTGCGTCCAGCGTCAGCAACACCTGGTGGGGCGCGGCATCGTCCAGACCGTTGATTACCCTGCGAACTTTGCGCAGTTCGTCCATCAGGTTGTGCCTGGTGTGCAGCCGCCCGGCGGTGTCAACAATGAGGATATCCGCGCCGCGCGCCCGCGCAGCCTGCCACGCGTCGTACGCCACCGCGCCCGGGTCCGCGCCGTGCTGGTGGCTGATCACGTCCACCCCGACCCGTTCGCCGAGAATCTCCAGTTGTTCCTCAGCCGCGGCGCGGAAAGTGTCCGCCGCGCCCAGCACCACTTTTTTGCCGGCGCCGGTGAAGTGGTGCGCCAGTTTGGCGATGCTGGTGGTCTTGCCCACGCCGTTCACTCCGCACACCAGAATGACGTAGGGCGGGTCCAGGCAGTCGTCATCGGACCAGGCATCGGGGTCGTTTATCGACGTGAGTTCCGTCGCCAGCAGTTCCTTGAGGCGTTGGAAAGCCTGCTCTCCGTCCGAAACGCGGCCCGCCCGCACGTCCGATCGCAGGTCGTCCAGGACGTTCATCGTCGTCTCTACGCTGACATCCGCGGATATCAGGATTTCCTCAAGCTCGTCCCAGATCGCATCGTCCAACTGGGCCGATGAGAAAAGGCCGCGGATCCGTCCGAACCAGCCCTCACGACTGCGCTTGACCCCCGCGTCGGTCTGCTCGCGATTGATCTGTTCCCGGTTGCGCTTGAAAATCGAAAACATGGCGACGAGAGGGTATCAGCGAGATTTCAAGCCCGCAAGTCGCGCGACACCTACCGACGCCTCGGGTTCACGCGGCGGCTGGCGGGGATTCGGCCAAAGCTGCGAGCGCCGCACGGGCGGCTTCCGTTTCCGCGGCGTTTTTGTTGCGGCCCGACCCCGAACCAATCGGGCTTCCCTCCGCCATAACCTCAACGGTGAATTGCGGCTGGTGGGCCGGGCCCGATGAACTCACCACCTGGTACACCGGCGTGGGTCTGCCCTGTGATTGCAACAACTCCTGCAACTCGGCTTTGGGGTTGTCCGGCCGCCAATCCGGTTGACAGGCCGCGTCTATTTCGGCCGACAACGCCGACAGCACGAATTTCCTGGTGGCTTCGTAGCCGCCGTCAAGATATATGGCCGCGATCAGGGATTCCATAACGTCGCCCAACACCGCCTCGCTGTCCCGCCCCCCGGTGGACTCAAACCCTCGCCCAAGCAGCAGATACGGGGCGAGCCCCAATCGTTCCGCTGCAATCGCCAGGGCCCGTTGGCTCAGCAGCGCCGTCCACCTGCGGGTCAACCCGCCTTCGTCGCAGTCGGGCAGGCGGTGGTACAGTTCCTCGCTGACGATGAGGCGGACGACCACGTCGCCCAGGAATTCGAGGCGCTCGTACGAATCGGCGTCGTCTCCGCTGTTCTCGTTCACGTACGACCGGTGAGTGAGCGCCTGACGTAGCAAGCCCTGGTCCCGGAATTCCAGGCCCAGGGCTTTCGCGAGTTCCGCGGCGGGCCGGTGGCCGCCATCCGAACTCATGATGGATCGTCCGATTCGGTTAGCCTCGGACGCCTTCGTACGGCCACGGCGGGGACGGGCGCTTGACCTCGCCCACGTGCCGGTGGTCGGCCATCATCTCGACCAGGTTGTCATAGATGGGTCCGGATTCTTCGTCGGACGGAATGAACATCTTGACGAACGCCGAGTTGTTGTTGGGGAACACGTACAGAGGCACGCCGAAAGCGCCGTGCACTTCAACCGCCTCGGTGTGGCTCTCGCCGATCTCCTTCAGCACGTCGGGGTCCGCCAGGTCCTCGGCGAACTGGCCCATGTCCACGCCGGATGCCTCGGCCACGGCGTTGATGGCATCAGCGTCGGTCAGGTCGATCCTGTCCTCGTGGCGGGCCCTCAGCAGGTTGATGAAGAACCGGTCGAAGATCTCCTCGCCCTGGCGCTGGGCGGCGATGCCCGCGCGGAGTTCCAGCAGGGTGTTGTCGGAGTCGTCCTGCTCCCAGTACTTGAACCCGTCGTCATTGTTGTTGTCGTGATTTACCTGGACCAGCGAGAACGGCTTGAGCTCCACGTTGATTTCGTGGTCAGTGTTCTCACGTACTTTCGCCCACCACATGGCAGCGTTGTACACGAAGGGTCAACGGAAATCGTAATAAACCTTGAAATCGGCGTCTGCCATTGCGGCACCTCCGTAGATTGATAACGCGGTAGTCCGATTGCTCACGCGATAGTTGGCCGGATTTTAGCATAGACCTCCGGTCGCGTCATCCACGAACCCGCTGAGTCCGGCCTCCGCTCGAATAGCCGGCTGTGCGAAAGCCGACTGTGCGATCGCCGGCGGCGCATCACCCATAACCCGTGATCGAGGCGCGGTCGGGTCATGCGTTGCGATATACTAGGCCGCATCTTATTCCGAGGAGCGCAAATCCATGACGTGGGCAGAGACCATCGTTGACACCCTGAAAAAATGGGACACGTCACTCATCGCGTAC
>JAJDXU010000443.1 GCA_022823105.1 Dehalococcoidia bacterium | reverse complement strand
TGGTCATCATCGTCCCCCTGCTGGGCGTCCGATTCGCGACTGCGAATAATCCGAGGCATCGGCCCGGTCAAGACCACGGCCGATGCCTCGCACTGGACTGTTGGGTTTGAAAATGTGTGGATTGGGCTAACGCGTCACGGCTCCCTCGGCGGCAGAGGACACCAACTTGGCATACTTGGCCAGGACGCCGGTGGTGTATTTGGGTTCCATGGGCTGCCAGGCCGCCCGACGGTCGGTCATTTCCTCCTCGGTGATGCGGGCGTCGAGGCGCCGGTTTGGGATGTCCAGCGTGATGATGTCTCCCTCCCGCAGCATCCCGATGGGTCCGCCAACCATGGCCTCGGGAGCGACGTGCCCCACCATGGGGCCGTGGGATGCTCCGGAGAACCGGCCATCCGTCACCAGAGCGACGGAATCGCCGAGGCCTTGGCCGATGAGCGCGCCGGTCACGGCCAGCATTTCCCGCATACCCGGCCCGCCCTTGGGCCCCTCGTAGCGGATGACCACGATGTCGCCGGGTTTGATCTCACCACGCTGGATGGCCTGGAAGGCGGGTTCTTCCTGGTCAAAGACGCGGGCCGGGCCCTCGTAGACCTTCTCCTGGTGACCGGCCACCTTGATCACCGCGCCATCAGGAGCGAGGTTGCCGCGCAGGATCGCAAGGCCTCCGGTGGGGCTTCGCGGAGCGTCGGTGGTATAGATGACCGGTTGGTCGTCAATGATGGTGGCCTCGTTGATGTTTTCCGCCAGTGTCTTGCCATTGACGGTCATGCAATCGCCGTGCAGATAACCTGCGTCCAGCAGTCGCTTCCCGATCAGGGCTACGCCGCCGTAACGGCTGAGATCGGCCATAACGTAACGGCCGCCGGGTTTCATGTCCGCGATGTACGGGGTGTTGCGTCCGATGCGATCGAAGTCTTCCAGCGACAGATCGACCTCAGCTTCGCGGGCGATGGCCATGAGGTGCAGCACGGCGTTGGTGGACCCACCCATGGCGACGACCACTGTGATGGCGTTTTCAAAAGCCTGGCGGGTGAGAATGTCGCGGGGCCGGATGCCCTCTTCCAGCATCCGCATCACGGCTTCGCCGGCGCGGCGGGCTTCGTCGTTCTTGTTCGGGTCGATGGCCGTCAGGGAGGCGTCGCCCGGGAGAGAGAGGCCCATGACCTCGATGGCGGTGGACATGGTGTTGGCCGTGAACAGGCCGGCGCAGGAACCCTCACCGGGGCATGCGTTGCACTCCAGTTCAGTCAACTGCTCGCGAGTCATGCGGCCGGCCGCATACGCGCCCACGGCTTCGAACACATCCTGGATATTGACATCGCGTCCCTCGAACCAGCCGGGCATGATACTGCCACCGTAGACGAACACGGCGGGGATGTTGAGCCGGGCGATCGCCATCATGCAGCCGGGCATGTTTTTGTCGCAGCCGGCAACCGTGACCAGGCCGTCCATGCGCTCTCCGAAGGCAACGGTCTCGATTGAGTCGGCAATGACCTCGCGGCTGACCAACGATGCCTTCATGCCCTCGGTGCCCATGGAGATGCCGTCGCTGACCGTGATGGTGCCGAACTTGAAGGGTGTGCCCTCGCCTTGTCGAATGCCGTCCTTGACGGCGCCGGCGATACGGCTGAGGTGGACGTTGCAGGGCGTGACATCGCTGGCGAGATTGGCCACGGCAACGAAGGGCTTTTCCAGGTCTTCGGAGGTGAGGCCCATCGCCATGAGCATGGCCCGCGCCGGAGCACGCTCGACGCCCTCGGTGATTTCCCGGCTGCGGTGCTTCAACAGCGCCTGCGGGCTGCGGATGGTAGTAGTCAAAACGTCCTCCTCATGGGGCGGGTTGACGCGCCCGCCTCAGAAATAGCGTCATACGATTATAAATTGGGCCCCTTCGGGCGGCAACCGACGGCCTTACCCCACGCCTACCCGCTTTGCAACTGCGCGGTATGAGGGCGGAAATGTCGATTTCCCGCTCATTTCCTCTCATTCCCGCTCTTTCAAGTAGGGCATCAGGCGGGTGGTGGGGCTGAATGGGGGGCCGATGGCAGGGTTTTGGCGGCGTTTTGGGCGGTATTGGCGGTCAGATGAGCGGGTTTGGGGGAGGGAGGTTGGCGGTGTTGGGAGGTGGGCATTGGCTCGGCCCTTGCGGGTCCGGGTGGCGGATTGGAATTGGGGCGCTGGGTAACATGGTACGGATGGAGGGAGGGCTAGAGCAAGGCGGAAGTGTCGTCGGGGTGGGGTGTCTGAGCTGGGGGTTTTGGGTAATTTGGGTGATTATGGGAGGCGATGGCGCGTAGTTTTGCCACAAACGGCAGGTGAATCACGCAAAGTTGGGAGTTTTTGGCACCGACAGGAATGATTGTGCTGCCTGAAATGAGGTGGCGACGCGTTCGCGGTGACAGGTTGCCGCAATGCAGGTACGCGTGAGACAGCCTTACAATTCAACGACCATCTGCAACTCCGTGGTCGGGCTGCAGAGCGCTTCAAACGCTCCTTGTATTCCTTCCAAAGGAACGAAATTGGTTCCGGACAACATGTGGTCCACGGACACGCGGCCGGTGCGCATCAACTCCAGCGCGATTTGCCAGTCCTCCGGCAGCGTGCCAAAGGAGGACTGCATCCGGACTTCGCGGGCCATCCAGTTGGGCGGCATGACAGGGGTGGGTTCCCAGGCGATGGCGATCATGACCACCTGGCCGCCTCGGGCGCAGAGGTCAAGCCCTTGTTCCAGCGTTGACGGGGCGGCAGCGCACTCGAACACGATTTGAGGTCCCGTGCCTCCGGTGAGCTCCACTACCCGGGCCTCGAAATCGGGCTCGGTGGGATTCAGGACGGCGTCGGCCCCCAACCGACGGGCGGCTTCGGCGCGGCCGCCTGCCGGCTCCGAAACGATAACCGTCGTGGCGCCGGCGGCGCGCGCGGTCTGCATGCACAGCAATCCGATGGGCCCAGCGCCCAGGACCAGGACGGAATCACCCAGCTTAATATTGGACAAACGGACGGCGTGGACAGTGACGGCGCAGGGCTCGCACAGAGCGGCCTGCTCGTCGGTCACGTCGTCGGGCACCGGCGTGGGTTCCCATTCGTCCAGGAGGACGTACTCGGCATAACCGCGAGGTCGCGAGTTCTGCTGGAATCCCATGGTGCGGTAGTTGAAACGGGGGTGAGTGCGAGTCGCTGAGCCGCCGCCCGGCGGCGGGTGGCCGCCTCCTCCCACGACCCGGTCCCCAACGCTCCAGCGGCTCACGCTCGGGCCGATATCGACGATGGTTCCGGTGTACTCGTGGCCCATGACCGCCCCCGGTTGGGCGAGGTCATACATGAACGCGTGGACGTCGGTGCCGCAGATGGCCGAATACTTGACCCTCATCACAACCTGGTTGGGACCGGGAGATGGATCCGGTAACTCCTCAACCTGCAAAACCTGCTCGCCTTTGTAAACCGCTGCCCGCATGTCGTCATCCCTCCAGTCAAACGTACTGGCGCAAGAATAGCACACGCGAGTGGCGCGTCTCGCGGAGCGCGCAGGCCGTGGAAAAAACGAGGCCGGCCCTAATTGAGGCCGGCCGGATTCGGGCGGGTGTTCCCGGAGTCAGGACGCACTACCACTGGACGTACATCGGCATGACAACGTGGACGTAGCGGTCGGAATCGGCGGGTCGGAAGACCCCTGGACTTGATGAGTTGGTGACTTCCAGCGCCACCTTGCCGCGGCCCAGGACATTGACGATGTCCATGAGATAGCGGACGTTGAATGCGATCTTGGCGTCTTCGCCGTCCAACTGGTCGATGTCCAGTTCGTCCAGGTTGTCGCCAACCTCCTCGGAGCGGGCGGAGACTTTCAGTTGTCCGCCCTCGCCGGATTCCTGAGGCATCATCTCCAGCCGGACTATGTTGCTGCCGTCCCGGGCGAACACGGCGGCCGATTGCGTCGCGCGCTTGAGATCGTCCAATTCCATGATGGCGCGCGTCTCGTAGCGCTCCGGGATGAGCTGTTCGTAATTGGGGAAACTGCCCTGCAATAGCTGGGACACCACCTCAACGTGCTCCAGTTTGAACATAACCTGTCCCTTTTCTGGGGACAGGGTCACCTGGATCGGAGCGCTCTGCTCGGACGCCAGGCGCTGGATCTCGTTCATGGTGCGGGCCGGCACAATCACCTTCAGGGCTTCGGTGACCGGCTCAGAAAGTTGGCCCGTGTAGACGGCGAGTCGGAATCCGTCGGCGGCGGCCATAACGAGATTGGATTCCTCAAGCTTGATCTCGACGCCCGTGAGGACTGGCCGAGACTCATCGGACGCGGCCGAAAACGCAACGAGGCCGATGCCCTGGCGCAGCACCGAGGGATCGATATTGGTCGCGAACCCGGAATCCACCTGGGGAATGGGCGGAAAGTCGTCGGCCGATGCCCCGTTGATGTGGGTGCGCGAGCGGCCGCAGGAGATGTGCAGCACGCTGCCTCCGCCGACGCCGGGATCGTCGGGGTCGGGTCCGCGGAGGTCCAGGTCGACTCGATCGCTGGGCAGGGAATTCACCAGGTCGGTGACGAGACGGTGGGGGACGGTGATCGCTCCGTCCTCCTCGATCATGGCGCCGATCCACGTGGTGATGGCGATCTCCAGGTTGGTGGCCGACAGTCTTAGCATACCCTGATCGCTGCTCAGCATCACGTTCTGGGTGATGGGAAGGGTGGAGCGCGTGGCGACGGCGCGACCTACCACGCCCAATCCGCGGGCCAAGTTTTCCTGGAGGCACGACAGTTTCATATCCGACTATCCCGTACGTATCACGTGGATTTTATGCCAGCGGATTATAGCACGTGCCGGCCGTACGGCCATCACGAGTGATAGACCTTGGCTCCTCTGTATTGGATCTGTCGGTCCGGAATCAGGCTGCGCCGGGCAAAATATCTGGTCTCGTCGTCCTCGTGCTCGGTGCGGGTGTTCCTGAGTTGCCAAAGCAGCCCGCCGAGCACGGTTTCGTTGAAGAGCCAGTGTTCCACGGCGATGCTGGCAGACATGCCCGGTTGGGCGGACGCCGCCTCAGAATAATACGCCTTCAGGTCCTCGCAAACGAATTTGAGCAGGCGGCCCATGGTCATGTCCGTCCGCGGCGCCGGAGTGGTCTCGTCCTCGATAAAACCCGCTAGAAACCGCCCGGCCTGCTCCATGTTCAGGTCGCTTATGCCGACCGTGGTGCGGCCCCGCTGATTTACCGCCAGTTCATACCAGGGAGCCACCTGCCGGATTTCCAGTAGCAACTCCTGGGCGACACCATGTCCCTCGGATGACGGCGGGGGCAGTTCTATCGGGCACGACATTCCGGTGAAATCAACGCTCGCCAATTCGGGCGGCACATCTTCCGGATAGTCTTGCAGAACGGGAGCCGATTCCGCGTCCAGCAGATCCAGACACGCCCGCAACACGCGGTTCTGGAACTCCGGATCGTTGGGCGCTCCCAGGGGGCGGCCCAGCTCAAAGGGAACCCACAGGGCTCGCGGCGGCTGGATGGCTTCGGTGTGCTCGCGGATCAGGCTGATCTGTGTGGTGCTCAGTCCTTCCTGCTCGATGTAATGGGCCAGTCCGCCAACGGCGCACGTGCACCGGGGTCAAACAGGAATCAGTAGCACTGCATCCACATCGTCACGCTTCATCAGGCCGGCAATCTGGCGCGCCGTGTCTTCCAGCCGTTCGGGAGCATTGGACCCCATGACGGTGTAGTGATAGTCGCCTACGGAGCCGATCACTCCTGCATGGGCCAATTCGCGCAGCCTGTCCAGCGGGAAGCAAACGTTGTAGTCCTGCTGAAATCCGGAGCGGTCGAAGTTGACCGATCGGTGGGACATTATGATGTCGTTGGGTTGGATTTGGCCAGGAATGACGCGATATCCGGCTTCTCCCCACTCAAAGGTCCGGTCGCCCCGGGTTTGCAGCGCCGCCGTCGACAAAATCGCAACCCGTCGTTGCGACAGCGGTTTGCCCGTCACGAACGGCGTGGAATCGAAATGCGGCATCGGGATTTGCATCATCAGCTCGCGTTCGCCGGCTGGGAGATCTTTCAATCTGGCCATTGCTTTCTCCTATGCGGCAACAAGCCTGCTCTACGTCCGATGGCCAGTTGCCTGCTGAATCGAGGGCTGCCAATTTTAGCATCACAATCGGATACATCCCACCGGCTGGCGGTTGGTATAATTCCGAGGGTGGGAACGAGGATGTCCACGCGGATATTGGAGACACAAACATGACTGAACTGCTGTTCCTGAATGACGCCTACTTGTCTGAATTTGACGCGGTGGTGTCCGAGGTCAACGACGACGGTGGCCTGGTTCTGGACCGGACGGCCTTCTACGTAGGTGGCGGTGGACAGCCCTGCGATGTGGGAACTCTGACCGATGCCGCGTCCGGAACCGCGTACAAGGTGACTAAGGTGGCGCGCGCCGGGGGAGCCATCGTTCACACCATCGACGGAGATGCCGTGCCCGCATCGGGGACGGCCCTTCACGGCGCCATTGATTGGGATCGCAGATACCTCCTGATGCGGACGCACACTGCGCTGCACATCCTGTGTGGCGTCGTGTGGAGGGACTACGGGGCCCTGGTGACCGGCGGAGACATGCGCCCGGGTACGGCGCGGATGGACTTCGAGCTGGAGAACATGTCGGCTGAGTTCGCCGGTGAGGTGGAGGCCCTCGTCAACGCCGAGGTGGAACACGGCAGGGACATCGGCGTGGGTTTCATGGGACGAGAGGAGGCCGATGCCCACCCTGACCTGATCCGCACCAAAATCAACCTCCTCCCAGCAGCTATCAAGGAGGTGAGGACGATAGATATCGTGGGCCTGGACCTGCAGGCGGACGGCGGGACGCACGTGCACAACACCCGCGAAGTGGGCCGGATCAACGTTGTGGGCCACGAGAGCAAGGGCCGGATCAACAAGCGGCTGAGGATTGCCTTGGCCGACGCTGCCTGACGGGTTTTGCGTCACAGTTGTACGGATGGAACCCGGCGGACTGGGATCGGCGATGAGCGCGGCGTCAACGGGCATCAGGTTGAGGCGAGCGTTGGCCGCACTGGAGGAGGCGAAAGCAGGCGGCTCCGGGGATGAATCGCGGTTGTTGTCGGCACAGCATCGCCTGGCCCACGCCTACCGAGCCGCGCGGCGATTCGACGAAGCCATCGGCTGGTTCGAGGACACCGTCGATAAAAGCGTATGCGTTCACGGTCTGGACCACCCGGAGACGCTCAGATTCCGCAGCAGCCTGGCGAACTGCCACTACGCGGCCGGACATACGGAACGGGCGATCCGCATGTTCCGGGAATTGTACGAAATGCGAAACTCGGTGCTGGGTGAAGACCACCCGGACACTATGCGGAGCCGGGGGAGCCTGGCAAACGCGCTGCAATCCGCCGGGCGAGCGGGCGAGGCCGAGCGTCTCCACCGGCGCAACGTCCAAGATCGCACAGCCATCCTGGGTGAGGGACATGCCTCGACGGAGGCGAGCCGCAGAAACCTGGGGCGGATTGTGGGAAGTTCAGGAAGCGGTGACGACTCTGCCCCCAATACTACTGAGACCCGAGGGAATGATGGGTCGAGTTAGCAAGGCGACGGCAGAACACGCCGGCGTCGTACCGAACGGGATCATTTCGATCGCCTGATGCGCCGGAAGCTTGCGCAACCCCGACCAATCCGGTAGCCGGGGGCCGACGTAACGCGTGAAATGATGCGCGCCCCGCAAACCGTATGGTCGAAAGGCCGAGCGATGCTGACGCCGGCTCGTTGGCGTTGGCCGCGGTTGGGTTGGCTGGAGTGGGCGTTCGTGGCCATCGCGTTGGTGGCGGCGGCGCTGAGGTTGTGGGAGTTGGACGGGCGGGTGATGCATTATGATGAAGCGATTCACCTGCACTACGCGTGGAAGTTGGCGCGGGGCGTTGAGTTTCTCCACTCGCCATGGATGCACGGGCCGTTGCAGATCGAGCTCGTGGCCGTTTTCTTGCGTGTGTTCGGCGACACCGACTTCGTAGCCCGCCTGCCCTACGCGCTGTTCGGCATCGCTCTGGTGGCGCTGCCGTATCCCCTGAGGCGCTGCATCGGAGACAAAGGAGCGCTCTGCGCGGCGGTGATTCTTACCTTTTCGCCGTCTCTGCTGTACTTCAGCCGGTTCGGCCGCAACGACATCCTGATGGCAGTGTGGGCCGTGTTGCTCCTGATTTTCCTGTGGAGGTACGTGGAGAGCGAACGGGGGCGATACCTGTTTGGGGCGGCCGCCGTGACTGCGTTCATGCTGGCGTCCAAGGAAACGGCGTACTTTGTCATCCTGTTCATGGGCATCGCCGCGCTGGGACTGGGTTGGCGCCAATTTTGGGACGTGGCGCGCCGGCATATTCCTTTGTCAAGCGCAGGTGGGGCAGCCGGGTTTTTTGTGATGTTGTCTACACTAACCCTTCCGCAAGCGGCGGCCGCCCTCTCGGTGATTCAGAAGCCGCTGGGTCTGACGCTGGCGGCGGAGGACACGGGTTCTACGGGCGATACCGGTGCGCCCGTATGGGAAGCGCCGTTCGTATCGCTGCCGGTATGGGATGCCCCGGTATGGTTGCACGCCGCCGGATTGCTGGCGATGCTGGGAACGTTGATCGCGGGTGCGTGGTTCGTGTGGCGGGTCAGGAATGCGCTTGATCTAGTCGCAATTGCAGTGGCGGCCACATGCTCAGTGGCGTCGGTAGCGGTGCTCGTGGTGGGACCGGTGCATGGAATGTTCCCTGCGACCAGCATGATCGGGATGTACCTGGACTGCGCAGTAGGCGCCGGGCTGCTGGCAATGGGAGCGGCGATGGCGTTCGTGGCGCCGGAGTCAATACGCGGATGGCGCCGGGTAGCGCTCCTCCTGGGTCCCGCGGCTGTGTTGACCTACCTGTGGTTGGCGACGTTCGCGGGCGGACTGGCGCTGGCGGGCGATCTACTTCCCGCGGCTGCGCCAGTGGCGGACTTGGCGGAGGGCAAGGTCGCCGTCAATTACCTCGTACCTGTTTTGACGTTGCTGCTGTTGCTGGTGGTTGGTGGCGCGATTGGAATCGCTTGGGGTGGTGGAACGTGGTTGTTGTGCGCAGGGATTTTCTACGCAGTCTGGACGACACTCTATACCACGTTTTTTACCAACTGGCCGGGAGTGTTCACCGGTGCATGGCAGAGCTTGGGGTACTGGTTGGCGCAGCAGGAGGTCGCGCGCGGGAATCAGCCCTGGTACTACTACGGCGTGGGCCTGACCGTGTACGAAACGTTGGCGATGGTGTTCGGAGTCTCGGCAGTCGTGTGGTTGATCCGGCGGCGCGAAGCCTTCGGCATCGTGTTGGCGGCCTGGGTGATCGCAACTTTGGTGATGTACACGATTGCGGCGGAGAAGATGCCGTGGCTGCTCGTCAACATTACGGTCCCGTTGGCGTTGGCCGGCGGGATGCTATTGGGACATGTGATTGGTGGAGTTCGGTGGCCCGTGGGAATTGGTGAACGGTGGAGGGTGATCGCTTTGCTGGGTTTGGCGCCGGCTTGGCTGGCGATGGCGGTCTGGGTCGGATGGCTGGCAGCGCGAGGCGACGCGGCGAACCTGCCGGCGTGGATAGCCGGGCTCATGCTGCTGCCGACTGCTGTGTTTTTGGCCTGGTTGATGCGAATCCACCCCGGAGGCGGGAAAATCATGGCCTTGGGATTAGCGGGATTGCTGCTGGCTTTCGGAACTGCCACAGCGTTTCGAGCGGCCTACACCTACGATGATTCGAACGTGGAAATACTGGCGTATGCGCAGGGTTCGGCGGATTTGGTGGAGTCGCACCTGGCGCTGCGACGCGGAGCGCTGGCCTCGAAAGAGGACGCTGCTGTAAAGGTGGACTACGATATGTGGTACCCGTTCCAGTGGTACGTGCGGAACGACACGGAGGACGGCACGCTTTGGTTTGACCACCTGTGCGCGGCGAGCGCCGTCTCCGGCTCCGATGAGTGCCGAAAGGTGGGTGAGGATACCGCGCCGAGGGTTTACATGGCGGAGGTGGCGCACGCCGTGCCTGAGGACGATGCCCCGGCGTACCGGCGCGAAGGGCCGATGCGCAACCTGCTATGGTATCCTGAAACGTACCGCCGCCCGGGAGAGGCACGGGAGAACACAGCGTTTTGGGAACAGTTGGCGGAGGACGTCGATTTTTTCCGGGACACGGCAGCCAATCCGGACAAATGGCAGCAGGCAATCGAGTACATGGTGGCGCGGAAGCAGGAGAGCGACTGGTATTCCGCCGAGTATTACCAATACACAAGGGACTAGGGACCGACGGGACGAGTGTGTAGCAAATGACGACGGCGACGACGCTGCCTGAGCCGGGCGAAGCCACGATAGCGGACCGGGTGCAAATCAGCAGGAGGTTGATCCGACAGGCCCGCGAAGAGTTGGATCAGGGCGACCGCCTGCAGGCCACCGAGAAGGTCTGGGGCGCGTTGGCCCAGATGATGAAGGCGCACGGGCAGCAACGCGGGTGGATGAACCTGGGCAGCCACCGGACGGTGGGCCACATCGCGCGGCAACTCGCGGCAGAGTACGACGATCGTCGCATCGTCGATGCTTACGTTGCGGCCGACAATGGGCACCGGGACTTCTACGACAACGAGATGAGCCCTCCGGAGATCGATGGCATCATCACTGTGGTAGCCAACGTGCTGCCGGAGCTGGAGGGAGCGTTGGCCGAATCACCTTTGCCATTCACGATCACCGATGTAGATCAACGCTGGCGCGTGCGGACATTGACGGGCCGGCAGAACCTGGAAGTCGGGGATTCGTCGCCCGTAGGGTTTTCGAACACGCACGATGCCGGCGCGGTTGGGAACAGTGGTGCGGGCTAGATCGCTAGCGCGAACTGCGACGCGCACCGGCGTAGTCGGGCGGCTATTCATCATCATCGACCCACCCGACGTCAATCAATCATGACATGGCCTATTTTCTAGGCAACTGGCGGTTTTGGGCCGGCGTAGCGGTCAGCGTTGCGACGCTGGCCTTATTGGTGCTGTTGGTGGACCGGCGGGAGCTTTGGGATGCGCTGCGGACGGCCAACTATCTGTACCTGGCGCCGGCTATAGTCCTATATTTCGTGGGCCAGTGGTTCCGCGCGCTGCGATGGCAGTATCTTCTTTCTCCAATCGCCAGGATCTCCGCAAAGCGATTGTATCCGGTGATTATTATCGGGTACCTGGCGAACAACGTGCTGCCGGCGCGCATCGGAGAACTGGTGCGGGCGGTGTACCTGGCGCAGCGAGAACGGGAGGTGAGCGTGCCGGCGTCGATCGCGACGCTGAGCGTGGAGCGATTGTACGACGGCCTGACGCTGCTTGCCCTCGGCGCTGTGGCGGCGCCGATCCTGCTGGCTGCGGGGTTATTCAGCGAAGCCAGCCTCGCTTACCAGTCGACTGCGATAGTCCTGATGGCGGGCGTGGTCGTAAGTTTCGTGGCGGCGCTGGCGATCCTGACCGCGTTGGCGTGCAGCAGGCGGACGGTGAACTGGCTCCTGGCGTTGACTGGGATCTTGCCCGTTCGATTCCGGCAGTTGGCAGCGGACGTGGTTGTTGGCTTCGTTGAAGGACTTGGTTCCCTGAACTCGCCCTGGAAGCACGCGATCCTGTTCGTGAGTTCGTTGCCAATCTGGCTGGCCGAGGCGGGCGTGTATCTCATCGTGGCGTACTCGTTCAATTTGGACGCGTATTTCGCATCCTTCTGGTTCCTGACGCTGGCGATCCTTTTGGTGACGGTGACGTCGAACTTGATCACAGCGATACCGGCATCCATTGGGGGGATTGGAGCCTTCGAGGTGGTGGCCCAGCAGACGTTGGTGGGGTTGGCTGTGGGCGCCGCTACTGCCGCGTCGTATTCGGTGGCGGTGCACCTTCTGGCGCTATGGCTGCCTGTGAACCTCGTGGGTGTGGCCCTGCTGCTGTGGAACCATGTATCGCTTCGCGGATTGACGACGCTGCCGGATCCGGAATCAGATAGTGGACCACCGGGCAAAGATAACGCCAACCAGGTCGGAAACGCACGGGTAGCGCAGGACGATTAGGAAATGCGGGTAGGAATCATCGGCGGAGGCGCGGCCGGGCTGGCGGCGGCCTATGAGCTGACCAAGAAGGGGCACTTTGCGGAGGTTTTCGAGGCCGCGCCGTTTCTGGGCGGACAGGCATCCACCTTCGAGGTTGGCGGCGGCCAACTGGAGCGTGGCTACCACCACCTGTTCGTCAGTGATACCGACATGGTGGAACTCATCCAGGAACTGGGATTGGCTGATTCGATGGAATGGCTGGAATCGAAGGTGGGGTTATTTCACGGCGGCCGCATCTGGGACTTCGCCACGCCGTTGGACTTGCTGAAATTTTCGCCGTTGCCGTTCACTCAACGCATGCGCTTGGGATTGTGGACGTTTCTGCTGCAAAAAACCTCTGACTGGAAGAAGTACGAGGGTGTCACCGCAGCCGAGTGGACGCGAAAGCACATGGGAGACGCTGCGTATCGGGTGATCTGGGAACCGATGCTCCGGGGTAAATTCGGCGACCACTACGACAAGGTCAGTATGACCTGGTTGTGGGGTAAAATCTACCTGCGGGTCGCATCGCGCAGGGGGATGCAGAAGGAGAGGCTGGGGTACCCGATGTGCAGCTTCGGCACGGTGTTCGATGTGTGTGGTGAGCGGGTGGAGGAGCAGGGTGGGAAAGTGCACATCGGCGTCGGCGCGAGGCGCATCAACGTTGAGCACGGCCGGGCAGTGGGATTTACAACCGCGCCGCGCGACGGAGATGAACAGGACCACGAATACGACGCGGTGATCGCCACTACTCCGTCGTACGTGTTCACACGGTTGGTCGCAGGACTCCCGGATGATTACCGGGGCAAACTGGAATCGGCTCAATACCTTTCGGCCGTCCTGATGATCCTGGTGCTGGACCGACCGTTGACGTCGAAATATTGGCTGAACGTGGCAGACCGGTCGCTGCCGTTCGTGGGCGTCATCGAGCACACCAACATGATCGACAAGAACCTGTACGGCGGCAATCATATCGTGTACTTGACCAACTATCCCGACCGGGACAGCGATCTCTATCGTAAGGAGCCGGCGGAGTTGCTTGAAGAGTTCGTGCCGCACCTCCGTAAACTGAACCCTGACTTTTCGCGCGACTGGATACTGGAATACCACCACCATCGGGTGGATGGCGCGCAGCCGATCATCGGGACCAACTACGGTGAGCATATTCCTGACCATCGCACGCCGATAAAATCGCTGTACCTGGCAAACACGACGCAGATATATCCGGAGGACCGGGGGACCAATTACTCGGTGCGGATGGGACGACAGGTGGCGCGAATGGTGTTGGGGGACTGGAAAGGGGACGCATCAACATAAGCCACCATTCGAAGTGGAATATGATGCGCACGCTCAACAATAAACCGTCGCCAACAGGGTGGGGGTTCAATGAGAACCACGACTAATCCGGACGACGAATTATTGCGAAGCGCGAAACGTCTGACCGGCATCAATAATACGACGTAAGCCGTAAACACCGCCCTCAAAGTGTCTGTGAAACGAGTACCTGCCAGGAGATCGGCCGAGGTGTTCGACGCAATGCCCCACCTTCAACCCATTCCGCGACGACTCAGCGAACCGGCATGACGTTGGTCGATGCGCAGGTTTGGACCGCACATTGGCGTTCATCCCAATTCCGTCTGATAAAACAGCTCAGAAATCAGGTGGTACTGATGCATCGCATGGCGATTGGGAAATCACCGCGTACAAACATGGCGCGACGCCAGGAATCCATGCGAGTTCAAACAGGTTGCCCGGCCTCCTCTCGCGGGCCGTGCGGAGGTCAACGACATTATGGAGGTGTGGTGGCTCATGGGCCGGGACATAGCGTATTTTGACGTTCGCATTTTGGCATCGGCGATGCTAGCCTCCTCCACCAACCAATGGGCTGTTGACCTCCGGTTGCACCGCGTCGCGTGGACCTGGGGTAGGCCTGCCAGCCTGCCGGCCCCGGTCGAGTTTGGTGAAAAGCGGCAGCTCGTGTCGCGAGCAGGATGTGACAATTTTCAGTATAATAAAAGAACATCTATAATGATTTGAAAGCCCCTTGCCCACAATCGCCGTCCTGGCCGCAACCCGCAACGGCCAATTTCCAGACCCCAGTATCCGCGCGGTAGAAGAGGCGGGCGGGCGTGCAAACGTGATTCATTCGTCGTCAGGACCATCCGAGCTGGATGGGTCCGCCGGCCTCCTCGTGCCGGACGCAGGTTTCAGCGATGGCATACCGGACGACGGGGCCTTGAGACTACTCGACGCGGCGCTTGCGGTGGACATGCCGGTGCTGCTGACCGGCAGGGGGATGTATCTGCTGAACGCGACTTTTGGCGGCCGAGCGCCGTTGGCCGAACGACCGAGTTTGGCAGCGGGGGAGGACACGCCGAACCACCGGCCGGAGAGACGCCAGATATACCTGTCGCCCGGTTCCAAGATGGCGGCCATAATCGGTAGCGCCGGCATGTTCCGGCTCAACTGGTCGGCTTGGAATCATCCCATGGGCCTGAGGGAAGCGCAGAGAGCCGAGCGGTTGATGTCAATCGCGTATCAACTCGACCACGGAACAATAGAAGGACTTGAGAGCAAGGAGCACAGTTGGGTAATCGGTGTGCAGTTTTTGCCTGAACGCACCGACGAGGTACCGGCCAGTTTCAACAGCTTGTTTTTGGGTTTGGTTGAACGGGCGGAAGATTTCGCCGCCACAGGAGATATCCAGACATGACCACAGCACCCCCACCGCAGACCGGAGGCGATTTCAGCCCGCGTCCCATCCAGGACGAGATGCGCGAATCGTATCTGTCCTATGCCATGTCCGTGATCGTTTCGCGGGCGCTGCCGGACGCTCGGGACGGGTTGAAACCGGTGCAGCGGCGTATTCTGTACGCCATGCACGACATGGGCATCCGCCCTGGGAGCCAATACCGGAAGAGCGCGCGGATCGTCGGAGAGGTGTTGGGGAAGT
>JAJDXU010000277.1 GCA_022823105.1 Dehalococcoidia bacterium | reverse complement strand
CTACCGGGTGCAGGTGAACCGGAAAGCGAATATGCAGGGCCTGCTTGGGATGATCATGAACCAGGGCTGTAACCAAAGCAGCGTCGACGGTTCCATAACCCACTGCGGTTCGACCGGGTTCGCAAAATACGAGGTGGACTATGACGGCTATTACACCGTGAACTGGAAGAAATGGGACCGAAAGAAATCCGCCGTGACTGGATACACGGTAACCCTGGAACAGTACATGCACAAAACGTACCACCGGGGGAACATGGAGCTGGGCATGTCTGCCCTGTACAACGTGTACGAGCGCTGCGAGTTCTCCGACGGGTCCTGGAATTGTCAGGATCCGGTGCGGCAAACGTATCATGTGAACGCCGACGGGCAACCGACGGAGCGTCGGGTGGTGATCGAAAACGTCGATGCAACCAGGCTGAGTTGGGCACTGGATGTAACAGGTGTCACCACCGCGGAGGAGACATTCTACAGGTGGAATGGCGATCCCACGGACCCGCAGAATCGTCCCACCGAGGTGACATACCAGACCAGGACCTCCGAGGTTGACCGCTATCACTTCGTCCCGCACACCGCCAACGGCGACCTGAAGGAGAAGAAGATCACTCTCGCCGGGGTGGTATTCAGCAGTCCATTTGCTCCCTGATCAGGGGCATAGCCTCAACAACAGGAGATTTTTGGGTGATCCGAGGCCGCCCGGTAAGGCGGCCTCGGATCACCCGTGTTGACGCCGTGGACACGCGCGAACGGTTCCCGGCCAGCAGTCAACTCATATGTCATGCACCCGGCCCCGCATGGGCGCCCGAAGCGTGGTGAAAACGTCATCTTGAAAAACAGGTGGGGGAGACGGTGCGCAACCATCTCCCCCTCCACAACTAGAGTGGCAAGAAGCCGAATCACTCTGCCCCTGTCAACTCCACCTCCGGCTCAGCTGACGCGAACCCGCCGGCCTTCAGGCATAGGTCGTCCCCAGCCGGATTCATGCCGGCGATGATGTGGTCGCCTTCGTTAAACTCGCCAGACAAGACGCCTCGGGACAACTGGTTTTCCAAGTGCCGCTGGACGGCCCGACGCAAGGGGCGCCCTCCGTAGGTGACGCCGAATCCTTCTGCGACCAGCAAGTCGCGGGCGGCCTCGGTCAGATCACATGTCATGCCGCGTTCCACCAGGCGCTCCTGCACCTGCTCCACCAGCAGTTGCGCGATCTCGCCGATCTGCAAGTGCAACTGGGGACGGCGTAGCTTTCTCACGGTGCGGATGGCCGACACTGAGCCCGGCGATGCGGTTGTGGCTGACTTCGGCCGGATGGGGATGATCACCGATCCGGCCACGGGCAAAGACACGGTGGTGTGGGCGCTGATCAACGTGCTGTCGTACTCGCGCCATTGCTTCGTATGGCCGACGCACCGCCAGATGCTGGAGTACGTGATTGCCGGTTTGAAGGCGGCGTTGGCCCTTTTCGGTGGCGTGCCCAAGTACCTGGTCATCGACAATTTCGGCGCCCGGATGGTGGGTACGGATCCGCTCAATCCCATTCTCACCAGGGGCTTCCTGGAGTACGCCCAACATCGGGGCTTTATCCCCGATCCGGCCCGCAAGGGTCATCCCCAGGACAAGCCCAAGGTGCAACTCAAGGTACCCTAAGCCCGGGAACACTTCATCAAGGGTACCGTTTTCAACGATTTCAACCACTGGCGCACCGCAAGGTCCATCCCGACCACCAGGTAGCCTGCCAGTACGCGCTCTGCTCGGTGCCGTCATCGTGCTGCCCGCGAGGTCAGCAGGTGGAAATCAGGCTGGACAGCAAGCTGGTGCGCATCTACCACCGGGGCAAGCTGGTCAAAATCCACCAGCGTCAGCCCAACGGAGGTCGCGCCACCGCCACCGACGATTATCCCGCCGAGTTGTCCGCCTACACGATGAAGGCCCCGGACCGCATCAAGCGCCGCGCGGAGCTGCACCGATCGGCGGTGGCCCGGTTCGTCCAACGGCTCTTCGATGATCGGCATCCCTGGTCGAAGATCAGGCAGGGGCACAAGCTGGTCAGGCTGGGCGATCGCTACACCCCTGAGCGTCTCGATGCTCCGCCTCAAGCGGGCCAGCCTGCCCTGGCCGTCGACCTCATCGACGTGCGCCGCGCGGAGCGCATTCTGGTGCATGCTTTGGAACAGGAGGCCATGCCCAATTTGCCGTTGCCCATGCCAGCCGGTCGCTTCGCCCGACCCGGCTCCGTCTTCGCCCTTGCTGCTGGAGATCGATCATGACCCGAGCAACCGAACTCACACCCCTGCTCAAGAACCTCCAACTGGGACCCATGGCAGCCACGCTGCCCGAACGCAACGCCCTGGCCAGAAAGGAGCAATTGGACCACGCATCCTTTCTGGAGATCATCCTCAGCGACGAGGTCAACCGACGTGCTCAACGCCGCACGGAACTCCGGGTCAATGGTGCCGGTTCCGAGGAAACCTGCCGGCTGTCCGCCACAGGCGGAACGACTGGTCGGAGTCGATCACTCTGGACCGCCGGCTGCTGGATGCTGTCTTCTCGCTGGAGTTTCTGGACAAGCGTGAGCACGTGCCACTGGTGGGGCCCGCCGGCGTGGGCGAGAGTTTCCTCGCCCACGCCCTGGGCTACTCTGCAGTCCGTGCCGGACATACCGTGCTTTTCATCGGCGCCGATGACTTATTCAAGGCCATGGCATAGGCCCGGGTCGACAACTCTCTGGACCGCTCCTTCCGGTGCTTCCTGTCTCCCGATCTGCTCATCCTAGACGACCTCGGCCTGCACCGGCTCACTCCACAGCAGTCCGCTGACCTCTACGAGCTCACCCTCAACCGCCATCGCGCCTCTAGCTTCGTCATAACCAGCAACCGGGCCGTGGACGAATGGCTGAGTTTCTTCGACGACACTACCCTCGGCAACAGCGCTTTGGACCGCCTGACTATCTCCAGCTACCAGATCGTCATCGAAGGCACCAGTTACAGGGAACGACAGTCGCCACACCGCGCTTTGCTGGGCGTTTAAAGCGGTGATTGACCGGGCAACCACAAACCCATATTGAACAAAATCGCCACGCGCCCGGGGTAGTTCATAGTCCTTGGCGATCACTGGCTCAATGTCCGCGGCGTTTCACAGTCAGGGTCCCACGTCCGGGACTCGACAGCGTAGGACAAGGTATTTTCTTTGCGCTGGCAGTATTCCAGCGCGCATCGGGATTTGCGCTCGCAGCTGCGGTCTTTTCCTTCTCGTAGGAGGCTAATTCTCGGACATCGGTCATCAGGTCGCGCCAGCGTTCGCTGGGGCCGGCGTCGTGGAGGTCGTCCAGGGGCCACGTCTTCCCGATGTGACGGGATGAGCTCACGGAGGAAGTGAAAAGTGTATATCGGGATTTTGCCAAATTTTCCATGGGTACACCTAAACGCTGAAACACGGCCGAGCATCGCGTGCTCGTGTCGTTTCTCGAAGGCGCCAAGCGCGAGACTTTATCCGTTCAGGTGTGGTTTTGCGGGGTCAATTCCGGCGGTTGATTAGACCCGCATTCCCTCGCGCTCGGTTCTTCCAAGTCCGGGGGTTTGGTGATCCGGTGGGCACGACAAAGCCATCGTTTTTGGCAAGAACCATCATGCCGGGGGTGGCTTTCGTCGTGACGGACATGGAATGAAACCGCGCCCCGAATCATCAGGGCGCGGTAATTGTTTGCCGGTGTGAGGTGCGATCTCGCGCTGTCCGTTGCTGGGAGTTTGTCCAGCAAAATCACCTAGATTCGTGCGATTCTCCGCTTATTGATACCTTCCCTGGTAGGGCGACCATCGTTATTGCAATAGTGGAGCCGATGAAGGGACTCGAACCCTTGACCTGCGGTTTACGAAACCGCTGCTCTTCCGGCTGAGCTACATCGGCGCACGTATCATTGTACGACGCGGCGACGGAATTTCTCAACTTCACGCTTGCGTCTGACTGCTCACGCTTGAGGGGACCAAATCCAGACCAGAACCGTCATACCGGCGTAAATCGCCGATGATCCTGCGGCGTGCCTGTGTCCCGCCCTCCTGGATCAAAACCTGCCCCGTACTTGATGCCGGGTCTGGAGCATCTGTATTGAACGCTCAATGGATGAAGGAAGCTGAACAGTCGCCAGCCTTCCGCTCATGCGGGCGTGCCCGTGGGCGCACCGGATACGCTAAAATACCGCCGGCGATCCACCGCGTCGCCCCTCATCCGAGCGGGCTGCGACAACCCGAAACTGAAAAACAGGAGGCTATCCCGACATGTTCGTGCGCATCTACACCGGCGAAGACGGCCAGACTCACTTCGAGGATATGGACCTACCCTCCGATCGGGCCATACACAGCGGCATGCAGGTCACACCGGGCGTTAATTTCCGCCGCTTCGAACCCGGATATTTCTCGGACTGGCACACTGCCCCCCGGCGACAGTACGTCATCACACTTTCTGGCGAGATGGAAATCGGCATCGGCGACGGCACCAAGCGACGCTTCGGCGCCGGCGACGTGCTCATGGCCGATGATCTCACGGGACAGGGACATACCACCGCCGTCGTGGGCGATCAACCCCGTATCTCGGTCACAATTCCTATCACGCTCTGGTCGCCCTGGCTGCCGGCTGAGGAAGGTTAGGCTGCGCCCAGCGCAAACCTTTACGCCGGAGCGTTGGCCCGGATGATCTCCTGTGCCGACTCTGCGGCGTTCTGGCCGGATACCCGGGGGGCGATGATGGGCAGCGTGATGCCCGCCTCCCTGTATTCGGCCAGCCTGTCCCGGCGGGCTCCGGGATCGGACGGTAACGACATGCGGTCAATCAGACCTTGGGGAACCAGCCGTTCCGCTCGTCCCGTGTCGCCTTCCCGCCAGGCCCGGCGAACCATCTCCACCTCGTCGGCGAACCCGGCCTCGGACATCAACCGGCGGTAGCGCGGGAACCGGCCGGCGTAGGTGGCGGCCACCCGTCGCATCCCGCCATCTCCGGCTCCCTCGGCGGAAACAGAGAGCAACGTCGCCATTTCAACCTTTGCCGGATCCACTCCCGCGCCCGACGCACCGGCCGCAACGTAATCAGACGCGACCCGGGCGTACTCCGGAGTGCACCAGGTCAGCAAAACACCCTCGCTGATTTCGCCGGCGATCCCCAGCATCTTGGGAAACACCGCCGCCAGGTAGATCGACATTTCCGGACGAAGGACCGGAAAATGGAGGTCAAACGTCTCGATGTTCGTGGCCTCTCCCTGGTAATTCACCAGGTTCCCATCTCGCAACAATCTGCGAACGATCTCCACGGTGTCCCGCACCCTGGGAATTGGCGCCGAAAACTCCAAGCCGTGCTCGGGCCCCACCTGCACCCGGTGGCTGCTCCCCAGTCCCAAGATGAACCGCCCGTTCGAGTAATGGTCAACGCAGGCCGCCGCCATGGCGATGGTCGGAGCGCTCCGCACGTAAACGCTGCTGATGCTCGTTCCCAGCTTGATGCGCGACGTCGCCAGACCACAGGCGGTCAGGATAGAGAACTGGTCTCCGCCGTGCCCTTCAGCCACCCACGCCGAGTCATAGCCCAACTCCTCGGCAAGTTGGACGCAACGGACCACGTCCAGAGGCGACATACCGCCGCCGGTGAATGCTACGCCGATTCGGTCCATGACGCCCCCTTCAGTCCAGCCGTCGTCCGTGAGTTTCCCAGGTGATCAGCACCGCCCGCGGCCGGCTCAACCACCCGGGAGTCAGCCCGCCTTCGGATCGCTCGAAAAGGCGGTCCAGGTTGCTCGCTACCGCTTGGCGCACAGCGTCGTCCTCGGAGCCAAACCATCGCATCGCGAGGTCTGTCGCCTCAGCTCCCGACAGGTGGCGCTCCTCCTCCGTCAGCCACCAAGGTTCGTCCGGCAATGGACGAATCTCCGGCAGCAGCCCCATTTCCCACAAAACGCCCGCCAGCTCCGGGAGCCCGGGCCAGTGGGGACGCGTTTCGCCCAGGACGATCTCTCGCAAGTCGGAACCCATATCCCCCGGTGTGGGCCGCCATACCGCGATCATCACCCGACGCCTCGCCGAGTTGTGCAGCTTCGTGACAAACGGCACGATGTCCCGCACAAAGTAGGTGACATCCGAGAGATGGATCACATCACCGGTCTCGTCAGAGTCCATCCACCAGTCGGTCGCGATTCGAGTGTTGGTGATCCCCGCCTCGTCACGCGCCGCGATGAATTGCTCCCGCATGCCCGCGGAGGGCTCGATCAGCGCCACTTCCGAGACGCAATCGGCCAGGGCAAGGGACACGCGCCCGGCGCCTCCGCCCACGTCCAGGAAAACGTCCGTCGGTTCCAGGTAGTCGGCCACGGCCAACAGGTTCGCGTCCTTCGGCCGCGTGGGGTCCAGCCGGAACAACTCCGCCAGATCCGCCCAGTGATCTCCAGGAAGTTGATGGTCGGAAAATCGGTCGGCAGACAGCGCGGCGTCATATACCCCGGCGTAACGGACAGCGGCCTCGCTCATGGGGTGAGAATCACCTTGCCGCGGGTGCCCCGGGCTGCTAGGTGTTGGTGAGCTGCGCCCGCCTCCGACATCGGCACCACCCGATCCACGATCAGCTTGAGCTTGCCGCCCGTGATCATTGGGATCAGGTCATTCATCGCCCCCTGGTGGTCCAGAGACCCGATGGGCGACCGGCCCATGCTGAACCCGATGACCGTCCGGTTCAGGGTCGTGATGTCGGCGGCTGACAGGTTCGCCGGCTGCCCGCTCGCATTGCCGTAGCTGACCAAACGACCGTACGACGCCACGCATCGCACCGACTTTTCCAGCACCGGGCCTCCCACGCACTCCAGCACCAGGGCCACACCGCGACCGTCGGTGATCGACTTCACCTCGTCCTCGAAGTCGACCTCG
>JAJDXU010000058.1 GCA_022823105.1 Dehalococcoidia bacterium | reverse complement strand
GACCTTCCGCTTAGGAGGCGGACGCTCTATCCAGCTGAGCTATCGGGGCGATCGCGAATTGCGGGGTGATGATAACAGGAGGGTCAGAAGCCTTCCGTGGATGTGAACAGCCCGACCCGGAGGTTCTTTGCCCGGTAGATTGTACGGCCGTCGACAGACATGGTTCCGTCGGCGAGGCCCATGACGAGTTTTCGACTGATGAGTCGTTTCATTTCTATGTGGTAGCGCACCAGAGTGCTGGTCGGCAGGACCTGCCCCTGAAACTTGACTTCACCGACTCCAAGGGCTCGGCCACGGCCCCCCGCACCGTTCCAGGCCAGCCAGAATCCGACCAGTTGCCACATGGCGTCCAGGCCCAGGCAACCCGGCATCACCGGATCGCCCGTGAAATGACAGTCGAAGAACCAGAGATCCGGAACCACATCCAGTTCGGCGACGATCTCGCCCTTGCTGAACCTGCCGCCGGAGTCGTCTATGTGGGTGATGCGATCAAACATCAGCATGTCGGGCAGGGGCAGCCGGGCATTCTCTTCGCCGAAAATGCCATCGCTTCCGGAAATCAGGAGTTCCTCTCCGGAATAGCTCGACTGCTGTGGCCAGCGGCCGGCCGCCTTCGCTTCGCTCACGCCTTCGATACCGCCTGTATCGGACAACGGGGCGAGGATACGCGTATCCTGTAGAAATTACACGAATCACCGACGGTATGATCATGGACGTTCGCAACACCATCGACGAAAGCCCGATCACTTCATTGCAACTGGTGGTGATCGGTTTGTGCTTCTTCATCAACATGCTCGACGGCATGGACGTGCTTGCGATCTCGCTGGCAGCGCCGGTGCTGTCACAGGACTGGCAGATACCGGCCACGCAACTCGGGCGCGTTTTCAGCGCGGCACTGTTCGGCATGGCCCTGGGTTCGGTATTTCTGGCGCCGCTGGCCGACGTGATCGGCCGGCGAAAGCTGATCATGCTCTGCCTGTCGATCATCACGGTGGGCATGATCGCCACCGCATTTGCCCAGACCATTCCCCAGCTCTACGTGCTGCGGTTCGTCACGGGCCTGGGCGTGGGCGGAATCCTTGCCAGCATGGCCACGATGTCCGCCGAGTTTTCGCCGCGGCGTCGCCGTAACCTCATTGTCACGTTCGTCCAGGCCGGGTATCCGGTGGGCGCCGCGGTACTCGGGATCATCGTTGTCGAGGGCAACATGCTGCCCTCGTTCGGCTGGCCGTCGGTATTCCTGCTGGCCGGCATACTCACCGCAGCCGTGCTCCCGATGGTGGCGCTCTGGATGCCGGACTCGCTGGAGTTCCTGCTGAAACGGCAACCGCCGGGCGCGCTCGAAAGCGTCAACAGGATTCTCCGGCGCATGGGCCACGACACTATCGACGAGTTGCCGGCTCTTGAGGAGGCTCAGGAAACCAGGAGTGGACTGGCCGCGCTGTATTCCGGCGTCGCGGCCCTGTTCTCCAGCGAACACCGCCGGTCCACACTGCTCCTGTGGGTGGCCTTCTTCATGGCGTTCGGGACGCTTTATTTCCTGCTGAGCTGGGTGCCTCAACTGGGCCGCAACGCCGGGCTGCCGCTGGACCGCGCCATCTATGCCAGCGTGGTACTGAACCTCAGCGCCTTCCTCGGCATGGTTTCCCTGTGGTATCTCGCCGACCGATTCGGGCTGAAGCGAATCATCATCGCCTGGCTGGGGCTCGCGGCCGTGCTCATGTGGGGCTTCCAGGCCTTCGCCTCTCCGCTGATGATCATGGTGGCCATCGGTCTCATCGGCTTCACCATGGAAGGCGGGTTCATCGGCATCTACGTGGCTGCGGCCCGCATCTACCCAACGCTCATCCGCAATACCGGCGTCGGCTGGGCCATCGGCGCGGGTCGCACGGGAGCCATCATCGGCCCGATCTTCGCGGGCTGGCTGGTGGCCCAGGGACTGGGCATGGGCGAGAGCTTCCGGGTATTCGCCATCCCGCTGGTGCTTGCCGCAGCCGCCATTTACTTCCTGCGGGCGAGGGAACTGCTGCCCGACAAGCGCTGATACCGCCACCTGTGGGCACCCATGCCTGTAGCGGCAGGGACCCGGCAGCGCCGTTGTCCGGCGCGAGCTTACTCCGGGCTGCCTCTGCCACACGAACAGCGCGAGAGCGTGGCCTGTAGCCGCATGGCTCCGCCCAATCCTTATTGGTACAATTCGCCGTCCCTCCGAGAGGCCCCGCCATGAGCGAGAACGCCGACGCGCATCATCCGACCCTGCCCAACGCCCCCATGGGGCTGGCGTCCGTCAAGGAACCCGTCACCGGGCATATCGTCTCCAACGATTCGTGCCTCAAGGGCAAATCCGCCAGCTTCGTCCGCCATACCGCCATCGACATCAGCGGCACGCCGCTGGAGGGGCGATGCCTCGTCGGCCAGGCATTCGGCGTGCTGGCGCCCGGCGTCGACGAGCGGGGCAAGCCGCACAAGGTGCGCCTGTACTCCATCGCCTGCCCGGACAGCGGCGAGGACGGCGCAGGCAAGGTGATCTCCACCACCACCAAGCGGGTCATCGACGAGCGCTATCCGCAAAAGAAGGGCGACGACCCCGGGGATCACAGCCTGTTCCTGGGCGTTTGCAGCAACTACATGTGCGACCTGCGCCCGGGCGATCCGATCCAGGTCACCGGACCCAACGGCAAACGCTTCCTGCTCCCGGAACCCACGTCCCGGGGGAACCACGACTACGTCTTCGTGGCCGCAGGCACCGGCATCGCGCCGTTTCGGGGAATGGCCATGGAACTGCTTCAGCGCACCCCTGTCGCAAGCCAGATTCACCTGGTGATGGGAGCCCCGTATACCACCGACCTCATCTACGACGACCTGTTCACGGAACTCGCCGCCGAACACCCGAACTTCCACTATTACAGGGCGATCAGCCGGGAGACGCGCCCGGACGGCCGCCGCGGCCAATACGTGCACCACCTGATGGACGAGCGGATGGACCTCTTCGGCCCCGTCCTCGCCAATCCGCGCACCCTGCTCTACATCTGCGGGCTGGCGGGCATGCAGAGCGGCCTGTTCAAGGCCATGGCGCAGCACGGCGTGGACGATGGGTACTTCACGCTGAAGAAGTCGCTGGCCGGCGTGGACCCCGCGGATTGGCAGCTGAGCCAGATACGCCGGGGCGTGCGCTGTACCCCGCGCTGCATGGTGGAGGTGTACTGAGTCAGTCGCCGCCGGGCACGCCGATGCCCAGCAAGCGGGCGGCATTGCCGCCGACGATGGCTTCCTTGTCGGCGTCGGTGAGCGCGGCCGCGCCCTCGACGAAGCCCACCGGATCGTACATGCCCATGTCGAACGGGTAATCCGTGCCGAGAACGATATGGTCGCTGCCGTACAGGCCGGCCAGGTACTCCAACTGGTGCACGGTGAACACCACCGTATCGAAATACAGCCGGCGCAGGTAGTGGCCGGGCGGCTCTTCGATGCAACGCCGGCAGTCCTCCCGCGCGGCATGGGCATGATCGATGCGGCCGGAGTAGGCCGACAGGTAACCGCCGCCGTGGGCGACGCAAATCTTGAGCCCGGGGAATCTGTCCAATACGCCGTCGAAGATCAGATGGCTCACGGCCACGGTGGAATCCAGCGGGTTGCCGATGACGTTGATGAAGTAGTGATCCGCCAGCCGCGCCCCGTCGGAAAATCCGTTGGGATGCAGGAAAATCAGCGCATCGAGTTCCTCGGCCCTTGCGAAAATCGGCCGAAAGCGCTCGTTCGAGAGTTCCTCGCCATTTACGTTCGTGCAGAGCTCGATGCCCTTGAAACCGAGCTCGCCCATCACGCGTTCGAGCTCCGCTACGGCCATTTGGGGGTCCTGCATGGGCAGCCCGCCCAGCCCGACAAAGCGGTCGGGATGGGCTGCCGCTACCGCGGCGATTTCGTCGTTGATGATGCGGTTCGCCGTTCGGCCCGGTTCCGGCGGGAGCGCGTAGTAGTACTGCAAGGGGACGGGTGAGACCGCCTGAATGTCGATGCGCATTTGATCCATGTCCGCCAGGCGCCGTTCCACGCTGGTGAGCTGTTCGTGGATCGTATCGGCCTGCCGGGCGTTGACCTCTCGTGTCGCCGCATTGGAGAAGCGATGCAGCCCGTCTGTCTCCATGTCGAAGGCGTCCGCGACCGCATCGGCGGCCGCCGGAACGTACATGTGGCAATGCAAATCCACGGTCAGCGTCCGCGACCGCGCCCGTGGAGCGCTCTTGCCGCGCGCGGCCACGGCCTGCGCCGCAGCAGAGCTACAGGAATAAAACACCGCAAGACTCCTGATATATCGAGGGTTTAAGCGTCGAAAACCGACCGACTCGGGCATCCCCTGGTCATGGTCCCGCTGCAATCGATCGGCGATGCATCCCGGCTGGCCGGGTTGCTAATCGGACTTCATGTGCCGGTCGAAGAACGCGATGGCATCGGCCACTGCCGCCTGCTGCAACGGATCCGGCTCGTAGACTCCGGCGGCGTTTCGCTGCACGAAGATGAAGCCGTGATGCTCATGATCGTACGAGCGCCACTCGACGGTCTTCCCGGCTTCGCTCATCAGTTCGTAGGCCAGCCGGAACGTCGCCTGGTTGTGATCCCGGTCCCTTCCGGCCACGAAGATCGGCATTTCGATGGCCCGGATGCGCTCCATCGCGAGATTCATGTCGATTTCCCCGCGGAGCGCTTCCGCCGCCGCCGCCTGCATCTCGGGCGAATTGGCCTGCATGGTCTCCGGTTGCGGCGGCTCCGGCGGGGCGTTCGGGTCCGGCGGCAGGCTCGCCAGGTAATCCATGGCGGCCGGTTCGGCAGCCACGCCCGCGCGCAGCCCTGCGTATTCGGAAGCAACCTTCAGCAACATCTCGCCGCCGTGGCTCACTCCGAGCCAGCCGACCCTGTCGGCATCCACGTCCGGGAGTGCCCGCACGTATTCCACGATCTCGACCGCGTCCTCGTACTCCAGCGGCCCGCGGCTCCACCGGTCGCGGCCCTGAAACTCCCTTACCGTGAGTTCCGTGGTGAAGGGAGTATCCACCTCGGCCCGGTAGCGCATCCATACCACCGCATATCCGGCGTCGAGAAACGCCTCCAGCGTGCCGCTGCCGTACTGGGTCCACTCGCGGATCCAGCGCAGGCCGTAGCCGCCATTCATGTGCGCGAAGACGACGGTTGGAAATGGGCCATCCCCCGCTGGTTTCCGGATGCCGATGGGTGCGTAGACCCCATCCAGCAGCTCCACGAATCGAATCTCGACCGGCAGGTCGGAACCCA
>JAJDXU010000309.1 GCA_022823105.1 Dehalococcoidia bacterium | reverse complement strand
TAGGACAACGTCGACCGACCCCTACGGTACGCCGCGCGCTCGGTAGGATCCGCGAGGGAAGCTTCCGTCGCTTGCTCCTGTCTCATTGCATCCATCTGTTCATCGCTGTAACGCCGACCTCCGATGCCGTTGAACCACGCCCGGTAGAGCCGGCGAACTTCCTCGTCCATGGGCGCAGTGCTCGGAAACACCGTCGACGTTATGATCATCATGACGATCATCGTGAACGCCAGCAAAAATCCGGGCAAAAAACCCCCCATGTACAAACGCCCGATTGATTCCTCCACCAGCACCCCGTAGATGATCAACCCGATGCTGGGCGGTATCAGTATTCCCAGCGTGCCTCCAGCCGCGAGCGACCCGATCACCAGCCGTTCGCTGTAACCCCGCTGGCGGAACGAGGGCAGCGACACCCGGCTGATCGTGGCGGACGTGGCGACGCTGGAGCCCGAGCACGCGGCGAACACCGCGCAGGACGCGATGTTAGTGTGC
This sequence comes from Dehalococcoidia bacterium, assembly GCA_022823105.1. Lineage (GTDB taxonomy): Bacteria > Chloroflexota > Dehalococcoidia > Lucifugimonadales > UBA3495 > Bin87. The sequence continues at coordinate 2,822 of JAJDXU010000309.1, read as the reverse complement.
AACAGTCCGCCAGGGAGAAAAACCAACCAGCGCGAGAGCGCCCCGTACATGCGCTCGCCCATGCCGGACCGGAGCATCAGCTCACCCATCAGCAGGAACAATGGCACTGCCACCAGGATGAAGTTGGTGTTACTCTCCCAGGCTTTGTTCCCGAGGATGTTCCACAGCGGCGCGTCGGAGAAAACCTGCATCATCACCAACGAAAGCACGCCCAAAGCGCCGGCCACGTAGAGGCCGATCAAGAAGAAAACCCCCATCATGCTGAACGCGGTGATGATTGCCATTGTTTGCAGTCCTCCGGGGAAATACCGTAGGTAGAACAGGTCTGGTGTTGGCGGTTGGCCGGGCAGGCCCTGGCGGGTTTAGTTCAAACTCCCGAAGCCGCTTCCTCGACGACTTGAACGTCCGCGGCCAACTCGGCGACGTCTCCGCCGCTCCTCTTATGCCAGATTTCGAGAAGGCCGCGAACGATCATGCTTAGCATCCACTGGAACGACGTGAACGCCAGCATGGTGAATCCAACGGCGACGATCATCTGGAACATCCACAACTCAGGCAGGAAGTTCCCGATCAGGTAGGTGTTCGCGAGCGCGGGTTCGCACTCGCCCGCCTGATTGGTCCGGATGCAACGCGACTCGGCCACTTCTTCCCAGGTCTTGATGGCCGTGATCAGCCCAAAAAAACCCACCGATCCCAATGCCATCCAGTCCGCGGCCGACCGCATATAGGGGTGTATGCGGGAAAACAGCGGGAGCAACACGTCGATGCGCACGTGAGACCCTGTACGTAGGGAGTATGAAAACGCCCAAGTGCCCGCAAATGCCAGGATGTAACCGCCGACCAGCTCCTGGTTTCCCAACACCGGCCCTCCCAGCTTGCGGACGATCACCTGGTACGTGATGTAAATGCCCAGAAGAAGAAGCAGCGACCCGCAAATATAACCGAATATGCGGTAAACGAAGTCAAGCCAACCGTCGAGCCGATAGATGAATCGGGTGATGCTGACGGCTGGTGTGGTTGGTGTGGCTTGGGTAGTCAACCAGGGCCTCCAACAGACAGGTCATGGAGAAGCGTGCAACACGCTCAAATAATGCCGGTTTCCGATTTCTTGGGTTGCTGCCGACATCCGTCAAATCCGACGGATTCAGCAAGTGGGGACTATATTTGGCGGACAGATAAATGTCAACCAAATGGGATTTGTCTCGTGTAGAATTGCCATAAATCCACCCATCAATCGATTGTTGGAAAAGTCGGGCGGAACGTCTAATTGATGTCCTCTGCTTGCCCGCCAGAGCCCACGCGAACCCCGATAATGGGCGCCGCCTTTTCGTTGTAGACTTGAACGGCTTCGCTGTCCGGACCGCCGGTGCGCTCCACCCAGCGGGGGAGTACTTTGTCCCGGCCTGCCTTGAACAGGGCGTCTTTCACCTCGCCCGAAAACTCGATGTATGCCATGTTCCCGTCGGCAGTGTTTTCGTCGATCCCCTCCTAGGCCCAGATGGTTTCCACCCAGTCCCGTGAAGTGCGTTGGTGCCTCTCACCCTCCTCTTTGAGGATGGCTTGCAGGTCCGCGGGAATTGAGTCGTAGAAATCCTTATTCATGGTGATCCAGTTCACTTCGATCGCCACGATGGAACCGACAATGTAATCAGTGACTCCGTCCCAGCGCACACCCGATCCGCAGGTCCCGCAAGACATGGCGGCATCGAGCACCCCTCGTTCAAGGGCGGTGTACACGTCGGCAAGCGTCATGAACTGCGGGTCGGTGCCCATGCCCTCCCGGATGTCACTCAACACCGTACTGTGGCTGCGCGTTTCAGGCCTTCGAGTGATCCAGTGTGTACAACAGGCGTGATGAGAAGTAATAGTTGATGTCGTAGTAATCCTCCATGATCACGATGCCGTTGGATTGCTCCTCGATGATCCGGCGAACATCCTCGCGCGTGGCGTCAATCACGGCAAAATTGGTCTCGGAGTCCGGGTAGAGTCCCTACAGGTTTGCCACGTCAATGATAGGCAGGTCGCCGCCGATGTAACCGGAGTATATCTCAGCCAGCTCCATCGTCCGGTCCTCAATCAGGCGCAGCGAGTCCGGTCCCGCCAGGTCCAATTCTGGAAACGAACTCACCTGGAACTCAACGCGTCCGTTGGTTCTGTCCTTTACACGTTCAATGAAACCGCCTTTCCCCTGGTCTTCCTCCCCGGACTTGGAGTAAATCAACGTACAAGGGTTGCCTGTCCGGTTGATGCAAACCAGTTGGATCTTGACCTCCGGCTCCTGCATCGCCTCTGCCGCCCGGGACGCTTCGCTTGTCTGCGTTTCGGTCCCAGCAGTCTTGGCTACCGGAGGTTCAGTACCGCCGCCACACGCTGCCAGTATTGCGATTCAGCACGCATAACATGGCCGCCACCATGTATTTGCCAATACGGATTCGGGAAATGATTTCTGGTGTCCGGAAATACATACCCGCTCCTGTTACGCAGTTGTGGTGGAATTCGGGTCGCGTAGTGTGTTCGAACATCGTACTTCTCAACGATTATCCGACTCTATGGCGAGCTACTATGCCTGTCAAACCGGCCATAAGAATGATTATCTGGACCAGCGCCTTGCGAGTTTCGCAAGCGAATAGCGCATCTCCGCAGATAATATTTGAGGGCGGTTAGCCAACCGCCCTCATGATTGCGAAGGTCGTTTACCACGGACTACTCGATGGCCGAGGCTGTCCCATCCGCGTTGATCTGCACTTTGACAATCGGTGCGACCAGTTCGTTGAAAATCACGGCGCCTTCCGAGGTTGGTCCGCCCACACGGTCGACCCAAC
>JAJDXU010000358.1 GCA_022823105.1 Dehalococcoidia bacterium | reverse complement strand
GTTCGTTGAACGAATCGTGCGCGCTGGCGATCCGGTCCCCTACCTCCAATACGTGGTCCGGCGTGGTCGCCACCGGCAGCTCCCCGGCCGCCGTAACCAGGTCGTTGCTGTACTGCGCCACACCGAAGGCGGCCACCAACTCCGGCACGCTGCCGTCGGTGACGCGCGTTTGCGCGGCCGCAACCTGGTTGAATGAAAACCATCCCACAAGGCATGCTGCAAAAGTCAAGGCTACCGCGCCGCCAATCGCCAGGTATAGCTGCACCGACAGACGGTAGCGCAATTCAAGGATCTGACGGAAGCTCAGCTCCCGGATGCCACGCCCAAGTTCCGGAAGTCTCCTCAGATTCAGGACAGGGAGTTTGCGCCCATTCTCTCGAAGTGCGCCAGGTTCCTCGTTCATCAGGACGCCCTCCGCCGGGTATCCAGGGTTTCCAGCGGAATATACCCGCCGTTATCGTCGATCATCGTCAGGAAAACGGTGTCCGATCCCTGGTTGTCGTTGTCTCCGTAACGCAGCTCGAAGCCGTCTATGTTGATCGGTTCCGGGCTGTAGAGCTGGTCCAAAAAGCACTGCCGGTCCACATCACGACCGCACCGTTCCAGCCCGGCGATCGCCAGGCGCCCGGCCAGATATCCCTCCAGCGAAACGAAACCGGGCGCCGCATCGCCGTCATATTCGGCAAGGGCCGCCAGGTAAGACGCTACAACCGGCGAGGAGCCGTCCGTCGGGAATGGCACCACCTGGGTCACATAGACCCCGGCTCCGCCGGAACCCAGCTCCTCCGCCAACGCATTGCTGCCCACGAACGACACCGTCATGAATTCCCAGTCCTTGCCCACGTGCCGTGCCCAGGCGATCAGCGACGCCACCGGCCGGTACGCGCCAATGATGATTACCGCTTCCGGTTTTCCTCTTTGCAGGTCCAACAAGCCGGTTTTCACCGCAGTGGTATTCCTGGGATAGAGCCCGACGGAAACCGGCTGCATGCTGCGGCGGTCCAGGGCCTCCCGCGCTCCCTGATAGCCCGCGCGGCCAAATGAATCATCCTGGTACATGACCGCGATGCGAGTGATCCCAAGGTCCTCCGTCAGCCGCGCTACCATTTCCTCAGTTTCCTGGTAGTACGATGAGCGCATGTTGACGACGTTCGGGAGGTTTCTCGCATTCCTCAAAAACTCCGCTCCGGTGAAGGGCGCTATGTACGGCACCTTGGCATCGCGAGCCACCGGAGTGGCGGAGCGGGAAGTCGGGGTTCCAACGGCGCCGATCAGGGAGAAGACTCCTTCTTCAATGAGTTCCGTCGTGTTGGCCACCGCAAGTTCCGGTTCGTAAGTGTCGTCCAACGAGACCAACTCCAGTTGTCTCCCGTGCACGCCGCCGTTGCGGTTGGCCTCGGCAAACGCCGCCTCGATGCCCAGCCTCATGCCCGTCCCAAGCTGACCCGCCGGCCCGCTGAACGCCGCCGACTGGCCGAACACGATTCGGTCGTCAAAGACGCCGTAGGAACCTGGCCCCCGGTCCACCTGGGCTCGCGGCGCCGCTGTGGCCTCCGCCAGTTCGCCAACCCCATCCTGCCCGGCCGCAGCGCCTGGAGCGTCACCTCGACAACCCGCCCAGACCAAGGCAACAGCGAAAACGACAACGGCAAGCCATGACAGCTTGCCTGTTGGTTGGTCGAGTGTTTTCCTCATCCGCCTTTGCGCTTGACCATCGCCAACCGGTTTTTGCCGTCCTCCCGGCGGTAATGCAATTCATCCATCATTTCTCGCACCAGATGGATTCCAAGTCCACCGATCGGCCTGTCTTCAAGCGGCGAGTCCAGGTCCGGTTCTATGGCGTCGTTCAAGGGATCAAAGGGTCGGCCGTCATCAGAGATTTCCACGCGGACCTCGTCCGCATCCGCATCCAGGCACACCTCGATCTCACTGGCCTCTCCTGCGTAATTCACGACGTTGACGCTCAGCTCGTCAAGGACCAGATTGACCTTGAATATCAGGTCCGGCGGCCAGTGATCTTGCTCACCCAGGTCCTCGACAATCGCTGTAATACGTCCGAGCTGGTCCATCTCGGGAGCGATTTTCAGGGATGCTGATGCGCTCATCATGAAGCCTCTGTGCACCGCAGGGCCAAACAAGTGATGTCGTCGAACTGCGGAGCGTCTCCGGCAAAGTCGTTCACGGTGTCGAAAATTGCCTCAATAGTTGTCCGGCAATTGTCAAACGGCGTCTCGAAAATCTTCAAGAGGCGGTCCATGCCGAATTCTTCGCCTTGGTTATTGAACGCTTCCGTAACGCCGTCGGTGTAGAAAACGACCGTGTCTCCCGGCGCACACTCAACCGTCGCCTGTTCGAACTCCGCGCCTCCCATCACCCCCAGCGCGATCCCGTTCGTACTCGGCAGAACTGTATGGCTGCCGTCTGCATGTATCAACACCGGCAGGTTATGGCCCCCGTTGGCGTAGGTCAGGATGCGTGTCGCAGGGTTGTATACCGCATATAGCAACGTCACGAACATCATCGCTTCGTTGTCCTCGTACAGCAGCTGGTTGACCTCGCCCAATACCTTGCCCGGATCGAACATGCCGATGGCCGTTCCTTTCAGCAGCGTCCTGCTGGCCATCATGAACAGCGCCGCCGGTACCCCCTTGCCCGACACGTCCGCGACCGCCAGGCCGATGCACCCATTCTCCAAGTTGAAAATGTCGAAGAAATCTCCCCCGACCTCCCTCGCCGGAGTCATGCTTCCACAAACCTCGTAGTGAGGAGATACCGGAAACTCGGTCGGCAGAATGCTCTGCTGCATTTTGCTGGCGATATCCAGCTCGTTTTCAATTGCCGCCAGCTTCACGCGTGAAGACTCGGCCTGCCGCCACGCTTCAAGATTGTTCAGCGTCCGCTCAATGGTCACGCGCAGGTCGTCGAAGTCCAACGGTTTGGTTACAAAGTCAAACGCTCCGCGGTTCATTGCGGCCCGGATATTTTTCATATCGCCGTAGGCCGAAATGATCACGGACCGCGTATCCGGCGCCACTTCCGGGATGCGCTCCAGCAGCGAGAGACCATCCATCTGCGGCATGTTGATGTCTGACACGACCATATCTATATCGGCGTCCTGCCCCAGTTTCTGCAGCGCTTCTACTCCGTTCTGTGCGAAAACAAATTGATATTGACCCGACCGGATGCTCCGCCTCATCCTTTGCAGAACCAGCGGCTCAAGATCGGGCTCATCGTCCACGACTAGTATGCGATATGCTCCCACCGTCTCATCCATGATCTCATCCTCCGCAGTTATCCCGTTCCAACCGGGCGCGCAGCGCCCGGCGCCGGCGCCTCCATCCACCGCCCTCTAGCCACTGACGGCTGCCACCGCGTCCGCCTGCGAAGAATGAATATCGATCACTCGGTCAAAACCGCTGATTTCGAACACTTCCCTGACCGTGCCAGAGAGTGAGCAGATCGCGAATTTGGCATTCTGCTGCTGAAGCTTGCGAGCGGTCTGCAGGATCACCCGGAGCCCCGCACTGCTGATGTACGCCAAGCGTTCCATGTCCATGACCACAGCGCGGTCGTCGGACTCAATCGCGGAATCCAATTCCTGGTAAAAAGCTTGCGCATTGGCGCTGTCAACACGCTCTTCGGTCTGGATGATCAGAGTTCCGTTGTCTCTCCGTGATTCGATCGCCATAACTTATCCCCTGCTGTTTATTAGCATCGTTACTGCGTCATACACACCAGTTGCAAACCCAAGCAGGAATTCAGACCGCCTCGAATTTGCCCTGTGTGCACGACACACGAACAACAATTGCGATTTTACGGGCAATTGAACGTCCTGTACAGTGTTGCCGGCCCGATTTTATGGCCGTTCAATGGCTGCCGGAAGAGCCTCAAATGCGTCATCATCTGCGTGCCGGCCAGGCCGGATCGTGGTGTCCCAGCGGCACTGTCGGCCGGGCCCAATACGGCTCAGTGTCCGAAAGCTGCAATACCGGCGCCAGGTGCGTCAGTTGACCGGCGGGAACATCAGAAGTGGTCGCCCAACTCTCAATTTCCTCCGGCGTGAACTCCGTCGCGACGTTCCCCAACCGGCTCTCCGGAACCTGCCCCTGGTCCACCAGCCATTTCCCGGTTTGCGCCAGGGATATCCGCACCAGCCAGCTTCCGCCCTCCCGCACCCTGCGCCCCAACGCGACCATCGTGCCGAACGCCATCAGGTAACCGGTCAGATAATCGATGGCCGACACGGGGTAGAACTGGGGTCCAGGCTCGGCTCCCGGGAACAACTCGCCCTGTCGGTCGGTGATCCCGCTGACCGTCTGCACCACGGTGTCAAATCCTCGCCGTTCGGCCCATGGGCCCACGCGACCAAACGCAGACAGGGACACGTAAACGATCCCCGGCCGGATTTGCGCCAAATCCTGCGGCGAAAGTCCCCGAGTTGCCAGCGTTCCGGGACGGTAACCCTGGGAAAAGACATCCGCCTCGCGAACCAGATCGCGCAGCGTTTCGACTTCGTTGGCGTTTCTCAGGTCGATGAAGGTCGACAGTTTGCCGTGCCCCGTATCGAATTCCTGGGCGCCGCTGCTGGGCAGATGCGACGCCGTGATTTTCAACACGTCGGCCCCATGCTCAGCCAGCGTCCTGGCGCACGTCGGTCCCGCCAGCACTCGCGTCAGATCCAGCACCCGGACTCCCGACAACGGCCGGTCACCATCGGGCAGCGGTTCCGGCGGGCTGTCGCCGATCCGTTCGATCTCCAGCAAAGGCAGCGACGCCACCGCCGCGGACTGCGGGTGCTGCGCCCATTCCGCCATGGACCTGACCATGCCGCCGGCGCCTTTCGCAGCGATGATCGCTTCCTCGAGTTCCAGAGCGTCCCACTGCGCCACGGCCCGCCTCACCGCGTCGCGGTCTTCCTCCACGCCCAACACACCCAGCGCCGCTTCCCGGTGATTCGGAAAATTGCAGTGCAGGTAACTCCACCGCCCGTTCTTCGCCGGATACACGCCCATGACGGACGGCCTTTCCCCTGCGGCGGGCGCTCCGTCCAGTTTCAGATACCGGCCGCTCCTCAACGACGCCGTCGCCCGCCTGGCGTCCACGCCGATCTCCTGCCGTTTGCCGGTGCGCAGTTCCCACAGGTCGGAAACGGCCAGTCCTACGGCGGCCAGGCTGGCCGACGCCGCCTGTCCAATGCGGAACGGCGTGGGCAATATGGGATCGTCCCCGCCCGAAAACTCGACTCCCTTTGCTATGGCGGGATCCCACCCGGGAATCTCCAACAGCCCTTCCAGCACTTCGTTTATCACTGCGACGCACGCTCCTTGACTGGGCTCTCCGTACTAGGCGGTCATTATTGCATTTTCAAATACTACACCAACCTGCCCTGTGATTCAATTTGGACAGGCGAAAGGGCTCCGCAGCGAACTGCCGTCGCCCACGCGCGCCAAATCGCTCTCCCGTCGCCGTGATGCACTGGCCGATGTTGCGATTTTCACACGACTGTGACACATTGTTACTGAAAAGAACAACGGCTCCCGGTATCGTGAGCCATGATAATATTAATACAAAGCGGTCCTGCCGACAGAGTGAACGTCGGCAAGGGCGGACCAGGAGGAAAAATATGGCAAATGGTGAAATCGTAAGCGCCGAGATTTTCCACCCCGAGGCATTTCCCTTCAGCACGGATAATCCCAGCGGAGTGCCCGGCGACACCAAGATTGAGCCCAATGTGGTTGCAGCCATCGTGGGCCACGTGGTGGGCAGCGTCGCCGGCGTGGACCGCCTGGGCAACCCGGGCGGGATTCTGCGGGCGGTGGCAGACACGGTGCGATCCACGGCGGCGGCTCGGGCTACAGGCGTGGGAGTGGAAGCCGGGCAGAAGGAAGCGATCATAGACCTCGACGTGGTCATGGTTTACGGCCACCGGATCCCCAGCGTCGTGCAGGAAATCCGGGAAACCGTAGCCCAGGAACTGTTCGATCAGATCGGCCTGGTGGCGAAGGAAATCAACGTTGGCGTCGTGGGAATCGAATTCCCCAGCAACGCCCCATCCCGCGGCGTTCTCTAGTATCGCGACTCCATGAACGCCTTCAACGGCTTATTGGTAACATTGGGCGCCCTGGCGAGCATTGCCGTCGGGGTGCTCATACTGCTGGTGGTGACCGAATCACTGTCCCCGCAGGCCGTGCCCGTGCCCGTGCCCGTTCTCCAACAGCAGCTCGTCGGCATGACCCAGGATGCCGGGGCGGCCTGGTGGCGCGACGTTGGCATCGCTGCCGCTCTCGTCGTGGTCGGCTTGCTGATACTGGCCTTCGAGACCCGATTCCTGAGGCGAACCGCGGCCCCCGGGATGGTGTTGCTGAGCGACGACTCCAACGGCGCAGTGCGGCTGGCCGTCGAAAGCATCTCCCAGTTGGCCCGACGCACCGCCGAAAGCAACCGCGAAGTCCGCAGCGTGCGCTGCCGTGTCCAGGTCGCTCCCGCCGGCCTGACCATCACCTGCGTAGCCGGTCTTCGCATGGGATCGGACGTTCCCGCCGTGACGTCCGACCTGCAGCACGATATTCGCGAAGTCGTGGAACGTCTCACCGGTCTGAACGTCATCGACGTGCCGGTGCGCGCTCGTTACCGGGGCGACCGCGACCAGCCAATCCTGACGAGGTGAACCGATGCCGGGCTTGATACTCTCCGGTCTGATTGGTGGCTTGATTTTCGGCGTCATCCTGGTCTGGCATGGCGCCGGCGCCGCTGGCCTCGTCCTCCTGTTCACCTTCATTGGCGTGCTGATCGGCGGGGTCCTTTGGCTCGGTTGGCGCCTGTTCACCGGACAGCTTGACGCCCAGACCTTCAGAGCCCTCATCGAGGTCATCTTCCTGAATCGGTCCCGGTAACGCAGGTTATTCGGCATAGCCGGAGCTAATCGACCGGTTTACCGTCAGTTACCGCCAGCGATCCGACGCTTATCGTTGCGTCGGCAACGACGTTGACGCTATTTCCCCCCGGATGCTACATTGGCGATCAAGAAACGCAGCGCACAATCGAACCCAGGGAGGGCTGAAAATGGCCAAAATGGATTTTGGATTGTTCACCACTTGGAACGCCGTTTACGAGGGCGGCAAAGTCCCCTGGGACCCCGAATACCAGGGCGGCAAGCTCCTTGAAGCCGAGGCGTACAAGCAGAACTTCCAGGAAATAGACCACATCGAGTCCGCAGGCTGGGACTACGTCTGGTTCGGCGGCGGGCACTTCTCCACACAGGGCAGCATGGACCCTCAGTCCATCATGCTCTCAGGCATCATAGCCAACCACACCAAGAACATACGGATTGGCACCTCCATTCACCGCCCGACTCTGCGCCTGCCCGGCGAGGAACCGTCGCCGCGCGCGCTGCCCCACGAAAGGTACGCTTTCGACAACCTCCAGCCCGAGGACCCCTTCCAGGTCGCGGAACAGGTTGCCATAGTGGACCAGGTCAGCGAAGGCCGGTTCATCTACGGCCCGGGGGCGCGCACTCGCGGTTCCGACGAACGGCGGGAGTACTTCTACGAGTATCTGGAACTCCTCAAGCAGCTTTGGACCGAGGACAAATTCTCCGGTTTTGAGGGCAAGTACTTCAATTACCCCGCCTTCTACGAAGACTACATGAGCATCCCCAAGCCGGTGCAGAACCCGATGCCCATGCTGCTTCCCGTGGACAGCCAGGAGAGCTTCGTCCCCATGGGCGAGCATGGCTACCGCATCGCCATCGGCGCCGGCAGCTCCCCGCACAACCTGCGCGGCTCCGCAATTCTGCGCCAGGACGTCCAGGCCTACCGCCAGGCCTACATCGACGCGGGGCACGAGGGGGATCCCACTACCGTGGTACGGGTTCCAACCCTGGTGGCGGAGACCCAGGAGAAGGCGGACCGCCGCGTGGAGAACCTGATGGATCTGGCCCGCATCTACTACGCCGGCCGCCTCGCCATCGGCAGCACCGACGCCGGCAGCGCTGGCCCCGAGGCCACGGAGGAGGTCAACCTCTTCGGCACGCCGGCGGAAGTGGTGGAGAAAATCCACATGTTCCGTGAAGCGTTCACCACCGACGAGATCATGTTCGAGTGCAACTGGACTTCGTCCGTCCCGCGCGAAGTGGTGATGGACACCCTGAAGTGCCTCTCCGAGGACGTGATTCCGCACTTCAAGTAGCCTGTCACCGCACGCGCTCAATGCGCGGCTCGTGATGTTCACGGGGTTCCCTGCCGTGGTTGGCATAAACCGCGGCAAGCGGGACCCCGTAGCGGTTTAACAATATTCGCGAACCATCAACAACGGCGAATCGTCAAAACAGCCGTACTGCGCTCGGGAGCAAATACGATCTCTCTACCCGTTCAGCCGGGTGGAATCGCCACGATCCGCCAATAGCTGCCAACTGAGAAGGCACATACAGCCATAGAGGATCCCTTCTGCGAAACGTTGCATCAAACTCGCCATTGAGCGACAACAGGAACCAGACCAGAGGAGCGTCACTACGGCCAACGAATTGTGCGCATTCTTGGGGAAGACTGCACACGCTAGGACAACCCAAATCGCAAGGTGCGACAGCCTACCCAACATAGGCCACCGGTTCAGCAATGAGCAACCAGCGGCAATCTTGCGTATGCCGTTCAATCTTGCGCATGGCGCGCCCACCGGCACCAACCAGAGGCCGAGCAAGCCCAAGGGAAGAAACCCCCAGGTAGCCTTTCTGCCAACTCTAATCTGAACCCGCAGCATTGAGCTCGCCGATGTACCGGCCAACGTGGCTATATTCAGCCTTCTGCGCCGCGCCGCCAAAAAGCACCAGAGGATAGTAAACGGCAGGAGAGACAATGAGCCAACGCGCATTCATCAACCGACGGCGGGGATAAAGTCCGCCACTGCCAGCGTCGCGTCGGGGAACGCCTGCGGGCTCACTCTGCCGTCCAGCGGAACAGTGCGGACGGTGTTGTACACAGCCCCTTCCGGTTCCGTGTTGACCACCAGCTCCCTGGCGCGGAGGTTGGCAACCCAGACTTCCGGGATTCCGGCAGCGGCGTAGCGGGCCAGCTTCTCGCCCAGGTCGAATTCCAGCGAACTGTCGGCCACTTCAACCAGCAGATATACGTCGGACGGCAGCACGGGCCCGATCTCATTGATAGAACGTCTCCGGATGACGGCGATGTCCTGCTGGGGTGCGCTGGCGTCGTCCAACTGAATTGAACCCTGCACGCGCACCATGGCCCTGTCTCCGATACCCTCACGCATCAGGTCAGCCAACCAGTCAACGCTGTTCAAGTGCCAGTTGCCGATGGGCGCCATTTGGATTATCTCTCCGTCCAGCAGTTCAATCCGTTCGTCTGTCGCCAGTATGCCGGCGGCGCCCAGGGCGAGGTACTCGGCCACAGTGAAAACCCGCCCGGCGTTCACATCATCACGTTCCCCCTCTATCACAACGCCGGCAGCGATCATTGCCTCTCTCTCGGCGTCGGTAAAATGGCGAAGTGCTCGCTGGTGCGTCGTTGTCATGGCGTTTTCCAAGATGACGACTGATGAACTAACTTGCTGCATTGAATCATCGGCGCAGCTCTATCAATCGGCTAACCGTGCAATGAGCGCATTGTGCTAAACTACGGCCATCACCACTCCATGGAGTATCGACGCCATGACCAGCACCACCAAAGACCCCATCCTCGTCGTGATCCAGCTCACCGGCGGCAATGACTACATGAACACGGTCATCCCCTATGCCGACGGGCGCTACCATGACAGCCGGCCCACCGTGGGCATTCCCGCCGACCAGGTTCTGCCCATCGACGACACCCACGGCTTCAACCCGGCCCTGCCGGAAATCAAGTCCCTGTACGACGCCGGCAAGGTTGCAGTCATCAACGGCGTTGGCTACCCGACGCCCAACCGCTCGCATTTCCGGAGCATGGACATCTGGCACACCTGCGAGCCGGAAAAGGTCGGTACCGAAGGCTGGTTGGGCCGCGTCATCCGCGACATCGACCCGCACGCGGAGAACGTGCTCACCGGCGTCAACTTCGGCCGCGGGCTCCCCCGAGCGATGGCGCTCCCCGGTGTACCTGTCGCCTCCGTCGCCGTCCTGGAGACCTACGGTGTGCTCACCGGCATCACCGGCGAACCCGAGCGTTCCCAGGCCCTGGACATCTTCTCGCGCATGTATTCCCCCACCGTGGGCCTCGGCGCAACCATGGATTACCTGGGCCAGACGGGACTCGACGCCCTCAAGGGCGCGGACATCCTGAAGGCCGCCCCCGATATGTACACGTCCTCGGTGGAATACGCCGATACCGGCGTCGCCAGGAACCTCCAGGGCATCGCCAAGGTGCTCACCGCGAACCTCGGCACCCGCGTCTTCTACACCCAGCAGGGCGGCTACGACACCCACGCCAGCGAGGCCGACGCGCATCCCAAGTTGCTGGGCGACCTCAGCCGCGCCGTCAGCGACTTCTACGCTGACCTCCGCGAACACGACGCAGCCGACAACGTCGTGATGTTCGCCTTTACCGAGTTCGGCCGCCGCGTCAAGGACAACGGCAGCGGCACCGACCACGGCAGCGGCGGCGTGGCCTTCGCCATCGGAGACTCCGTGCGCGGCGGCATGTACGGCGCCTACCCCTCCCTGGCCGAGGGCGACCTGGTTGAAGGCGACCTCGCATTCAACACCGACTTCCGCGGCGTGTACGGAACGTTGGTCGAACAGTGGCTGGGCCTGGACGCCAACCCCGTGGTCGGCGGAACCTTCGAGCAGCCTGCGTTCGTGTAATCGGGGAGGGTGAGGAAAGCGGCTATGACTGCCCAATCGCAAATCGCCGATCGGCAGCAGCCCCTGGTTTATCCTGAAATACTCCCGGGAAGCACCTTCGGAGGCGAAGAGAGGATTTTCAACACGCCTTTCATCGTGTATAGCCCCGATCAATCGCGGTCTCGCTCTTTGGTAGGATTGGTAGATACCGGAGCATTGCACACCATCGTTCCCGCAGCCATCCTCGAAGCGCTGGACATCCCGGTCTATACACGACGTGAGTATGAACTGGCTGACGGGTCCATCGTTGCAATGCCTTTGGGTTCGGCCCCGGTGGAGTTGCAGGGTGAAATCATACCGGTCCCGGTACTGTTTGGAACCGACCCGCGCAATATATTGATTGGTGCGACCACAATGGAAATCTTCGGCTATGCCGCGGACCCGAGACATCAGCGGTTCATTCCAGCCAACCTCACGCTGTAACCCCGCGCTATGACCGACCTGCCCCGCATCGCTATTGAAGCCATTCGAGCCAAAGTCACTGAGCAATCCTACGACCGCGGCGTCGATTATTACCACGCGAGCGCTGTGGAGAGCGTTACGCTCCGCGGCAACCAGCTCTTCGCCGCCGTGCAGGGCAGCGAGTGGGAACCCTACGGTGTCGTCGTAACCTTCACCGCCGACGATTTTACCGCCTACTGCACCTGCCCCTACGATTGGGGGGGTTATTGCAAGCACGTCGTTGCCGTCCTGTTGACCGTCGACGACGATGACCCTACCATCCCGGTTGCGTCGAAACCGCCGGTGGCCGAACTGGTGGCCGGGCTGGACGCCCCGGACCTGCGTGCCCTGGTTCAACGACTCATCGAGACCTGCCCGACCGTTATGGACACGGTCGACGAATTCTGTGGCGTGGAATCGATATGACCACCCACGACCTTGCCAACTTACCTACCGCGCCATCCGGTTCGGCCATCTACGTGGACACCGAAAATCTCCGCGACTCGGACCACGCTCAGGGCCTGGTCAGCGATATTGTCGCCAACTGGCCCGGAGACCGACCTCCTCTCCGCAGTCTTTCGCTTTACGTTCGCGCCGATAAGGCCGCCAGTTGGGAGATGTGGACCGAGGCGTCATATCCCGATCTGCGGGTCCGCATCCGCGGCGTCCAGCATTTCAGCAGCCAGAAAGCCAAAAACTCAGCCGACCTCGCGATAACCGCCGACGCGGTGGCAGACCTGGTAACCGGTCAAACCAACCTTGTCGCTGTTGTCAGCAACGATAGCGATTTCGGTGCCCTGTTCGTCAAGATCAGGGAACTGGCGCGATCCGTGGGAGCGGAGCAGACCCCGTTTTTGTGGATCACCTCTCCTGAAGCGGGCGGGTTGTCGTCGGAATTGGAACGGTTCATACCTGAGATTATGCGGTGGGATCTGTCCCAGGTCCCCAACGCCGCGGTCTCAGTCCAGCCCTCCATCGCGCAATTCGATCCTCCGCGACTGGCTGAACCCGAACGACCCGTCGCGCTGCCCGCCGCCGCCGTGACAGAAGGGTCGGACAGCAACAATGAAGCGATCGCGGAGGAACTGATCCGCCGTCTGCCGGCGGGTAAATTCAAAGCCGCCGATGCCCAGCAGGTTGTCAGAGCGCGTTGGCCCAAACGACCGGTGGCCAATGGCGATACCGCCAAATTCGGGCAGTTTCTCCTCAATGAGATCTGGCCCATACTTCAGTCCCGCGGCGTCTTGATGACCCGGAAGACTTCCCCACGCACCTACGAAATAACCCAGGCGGCCAAGGAGACCACCGCCCGCGCGTCAGCGGAAACGACGCCGCCGGCACAACCACCAGACGAACTCTCTCTCGCGCAACTGACCGCCGCCGTGGCCCGGGGTATCACCGATGACCTGTTCAAAGCATCGGACGCCCAGAACGCCCTGAAAGCGCTCCACCCCCGCCATCCCGCCGCATCATATACCGCAGCCCAGTTCGGCACATGGTTCGCCCGGCAACTGTGGCCCCTTATGGAAGAGCATGGCGTTGCTCTTGCCAGCGAGAAGCCCCGCCGTTACGAAATGACCCCGGACGCTCGCCACCGCCTGACCTCACTCGCCTAGCCGTTGTTTTCTGGCCAGCCCGGGGACGCACAGGTCCGCGCCGCGGTCACATCCGGCCTGAATCGGCGAGCATTTCCATCTGGTGACCTCCGTCCGTTGACGCTCCGCGGCTCCTGGGTTGAACATGGGTTCGTTGTGTCCGGCGGCCCCCATACGACGCCCGCCGGCCCGGAGCGAATCAACCATGCTCATCAAGCGCGCGCCCGACCGCTACGACAAACTCCACATCCTTGGGGGCATGGCCGCCTCCGACGACATCCTCACCGCCGGCAAGCCCAACGCTGAACCCTCGTACGACCATAAATTCGCCAGCGGCTACGCCACCAGCGGACCCAACCGCATCGCGTACTCCGACCCGCGCAAAAATCCGGCGCCCGGAGTGTACAAGGCCAGCCTGCCCAACGGCAAAAAAGTCAACCTGCTGCGCGTCATGTTCACCGACTTCTGCAAGATGGACTGCGCGTACTGCCCCAACAGCGTCTACGTTCCTCGCAAGCGCTATGCCTTCAAGCGGGAAGAGCTCGCGGATACCTTCATGGAACTGCACAATCGTCTCGACGTCGATGGCCTGTTCCTCAGCTCGGGCATCGCCGGCGACGGCACCAGGACCACCCAGCACATGGTCGAAACCGTTGAGATCATCCGCAGGAAACACGGGTTCAAGGGCTACGTTCACCTCAAGGTCATGCCCGGCGCGTCCCGCGAACTCGTCGAACGCGCCCACAGCCTGGGCACCCGTCTCTCCGTCAACATCGAAACCCCCGAACCCGACATGATGCGACGCATCAGCCCAAACAAGGACCTCCAGAAAGACATCCTCGACCCCATGGCGTGGATCAATGAGCTCACGGCGAACAGCAGTGGCGGCGCCGTCGGTCAGGCCACCCAGTTCGTCGTCGGCGCCGCCGATGAGTCCGACCGCCAGATCTACCGTCGTGTTGACCAGTTGTATACCGACTGGAACCTCAAGCGGGTCTACTACCCGCCTTTCCGGCCTGCCATGCACACGCCGATGGAGGAAAAGCCGCCGGTCCACGCCGGCCGCGAGCATCGACTCTACCAGATGGACTGGCTCCGCAGAGTCTACAACTTCGCATCCGACGAGATTGATCTGGCCTTCGACCACGGCGGGTTCCTGTCATTGGAGCAGGACCCCAAGACAGTCATCGCCATGGAGAACCTCGACACCTTTCCCATCGATCTCAACGCCGCTACACGCGACCAACTGATCCGCATCCCGGGTATCGGCCCCGTATCCGCCGGCCGCATCCTGGAAAATCGCCGTCGCCACACCATAGACAACTGGCGAGAGCTGCAGGCCATGGGCGTTGTCCGCAAGCGCGCCTGGCCCTACGTCGTATTCCCCGGCCAGCGTCCGCCGTCGGGCCGCCAACTCCGCATGGACCTCTTCGGCGAGGCCCAGGAACGTCGCTCCGCCGAAGCCGACGGCGTATCGCTCCCACCCACCAAATCCCCCGCCGTCGCGTCCATCATGGAAGCCCCAGCCACATACAATGCCGGCGTGGCGCACGACGGCCACGAGTGCATCCCCGGCAGCAGGGGCGCCATGTGCGCCGGTTGCCCGGTGAACCCCGGCAGTCACGCGCCATGATAAACTCGAACATACACTTAGCCCACGCTCGCCGAAAGGTTGAAATCATGCCGCAATCGTATATCGACAGGATCACCATTGAACCGGGAAAGCGCGGCGGCCAAACCTGCATCCGAAAGATGCGCATCACCGTTGACGACGTGTTGGAGTACCTCGCCGGCGGCATGACCGAA